>CAMZNQ010000197.1 GCA_947313765.1 uncultured Sulfurovum sp. | reverse complement strand
AATACACATATAAAAGTTTTGAAAATGTTTTGATATAGGAAAGAAAAATGGTTTTGAGATTAAAAGTGAGAGTTTAAAGAGGTTTTGAAACCCTTATAGAAGAGTTTCAATTTTTTTTTTTTTTTTACGAAAGAATAAGTTATCTACATATCTAACCCTCCTACGCCTAATTTTTGCCCCATAAACATATAAGTTCCATTGCTCTTACTATCTGGGTTATTACACTCTATTCTATAATACATCTCATACGCTTTTTCGCCTATATAAGTATGATTTTGAGTGAAAATATCTATCAATTGATAACACTCTTCTCTTGGTGCTACCTCTTCATCAAAAGCATTTACGCTAATCATTGCCATAAAGAGAACGATAAAAATCGTTAACAGTCTGTTCATGTATATCCTTGTATTTTTTAAGATAGGTGCATTATAGCATATCTATTTTTAAATAAATACACATTTTCTTAAATTATTCAATTAAAGAGAGAAAAAAGATAGTTGAGGTTTTGATTGAGGTTTTGATTGAGGTTTTGGTTGAAAAAAAAAGAGTTTGGATAAGGAGTATATGCCCCTCAATTAAGAGGGTACGTGAGGTTGTTTAAAAAGGAATCTCATCATCATCTAAATCTACTTCTGGGTTTTGTGGTGGCTGTGGTGGAACATAACCCTGCTGTTGAGAGTTATTATAACCCTGCTGTGGTGGTGGAGTATAACCCTGCTGTGGTGGTGGAGTATAACCCTGCTGTTGAGAGTTATAACCCTGCTGTGGTCTCTGTGGTTTTTGATTGTTGCCACCTTGACTATCTGCCTTAGAATCTAGCATCTGCATAGTTTCAACGGTAACGATATGCTTACTTCTCTTGCCTCCATCCTGTGCTGTCCAAGTCTGATAAGTTAATCTACCTTCGATTAAAACTTTGCTACCCTTTCTAAGATATTGGTTTGCTACCTCTGCACTACGTCCAAAAAAGGTTATGTCGACAAACATAACTTCTTCTTTCTGTTCTCCTGCCTTACTCTTCCATTTTCTGCTAGACGCAATTCCACTACTAGCGATAGCTGAACCACTTTTTGAGTATTTCATCTCTACATCTTTTGTAAGGTGTCCTACAATTATTACTGTATTAAACATTTTTCTTCTCCGTTTGATTCGTTTAGCTCATTTAGAGTTATACCATAACTACCATTTCGCAGCACTTGATAAGGTGTCCCATCTTTCTTCAAGCTGGTTAACTCATAGCTTACTTCGATTTTGCTCCAACGTCTGGTGTTGATTCTAAAAATCGCCTTTCTTTCCCCCTCGTAAAAAACTATATCCCCTACCTTGTAGGGAGAGGCTTCTTTTAGAGCTTCTTCAAGTCGTGATAAGGCTAATCGAGCTTTTTTTACCTCTGCATCCATTGCTTTTACCTTGCTCAATATGTACTTATGCTTATCCATTTGATTGTTCCAATCTAAGAGCCTCTTCTTCATTGTATGAAATTGTATCATCTACCCCTACCATTGAGTAGCTACCTACCCCCTGCTTCAATAGGCGAGTAAACAACTCAACTAAAAATGTTTCTTTACCCTCTACCACCTCATCTATGAGTGGGGCGAGTCCTACATTCGAGAGAGAACTTACAAAGATACCCTTTAGCGTATCTGGGTAAATATTGGTTTGAGTAACTGCCTCAACCAGATAAGCAACTGAAACATATTCTTCGTTTGTCTCTAAAAGATAAGATGGTGTTGCAACATCCAAGATAGTTAAAACTCTCGCCAAATCATCCTTTTTAATTTTACGGATGATGTTAGCTGAATTCTCTACATCTGTAAGGGTTTCAACTCTTAAATTTAATTCTGCATCCAAAAGAGGGAATGTAATAACCCCTCGATTAGGACTAAAGTCTACAGAGTCTAATATCTCCATATATAAATCCTTTATTGTGTTTTTTGTCTAACATGTGTATTATATCATGCTACATGTTAAGATATACTTTAATATGAGTTTTTTTTGATTTTTTTTTGATATGTTGGTGGGATAAAGATAAAAAAAGAGGTAAAACCTCTTTTAGGTGGAGTTGGATTATTGATTTAGAGTTTCTTCAATAAATCTTAGGATATTTTTGTATTGCTCTTCGGTAGCTGAAAAACTCAAAAATCTTTCATTTTCTGATGGTGGTATCATTTCAACTACATCCTCTTCTGATGATGATAAATAAGCTAATTCTGCAAGTCCTGCTTCCATCTCTTCATATTCTCTTCTCTTATTTTGTTCTTCAAGTCTTACCTTTTCAATGGCTTTTCTCTTTCTTTCCTCTTCACGTTTTATCGCTTCAAGTCTCTCTCTCTCCTCTTTAGCCTTACGCTCTTCAATCTTCACTCCTAAAGCTTCTTTTATTTTGTTTGCTAATGGTAGTATTTCGACTTTGAGGTCTTTTTCAACCAAAACGTACAATTTTCTCAATTTTGATAATAGGGAATTCATCTCATGCTCTGACATTTTAAGCACATTAAGCTCAACATCTCCGAGAAGATGGTGTACCTCTTTTTGAGCTTCTGCTTTTCTCTGTTGCTCCATTCTTTCCTGCTCTTCGAGTCTCTGAAAATGGTTCAATCTGTCAAGGACTGTATCAAGTTTTGCCATTGCTAAGTCCAACTCTATTTTTTGAGAATGTGGGTAATCTCTATCTATATTATTGATAATTTGTGTTAATGCAAATTCACTATTTTTTGCATCTTCTAAAGAGATAATACTAAATTCTTTTTTTGCAAACTCTTGTATTTCTCTATCTTTGAGCTTTTCACTCTCGATTAGAGAGTATTCTTCTTGCCACAATCTAGCTACTTCCTCTATTGTAGCTTTTCTTGCTTCTCCAGACTTTTTAAGGGTATGCTTTTTTCGCATTTCGACAATATCGTCAAAGAAGATACCCATTCTTACATATTCCCCAAATTCGTACTTTTTTCTTTCATCTTCAAACAGTTCTCTGATTTTTTCTTCGACTTTTTGATATTGCTCCTCTTCTTGTGCATCTTTTAGCATTCGAGTAGTTGCTACGATTTCCTTGTTTGTGTTTTTCAATAGAGTTTCAAGAGTTGTAAATTTCTTTTGAGCTATGTTCAAATCTTGAAACGTTTCTTTTCTCTTCAAAGAGAATTCTTTTAAAAAGTCTTTTGATTTTGAACCTAATAATTCTAATCCTGCAATATCTTTACTTTTAGATAGTTCTTTAAAAGCAGTTTCAACATTTGAAACTATCAATTCTAATTTATCTGCTTTAGTAGTAATAGATAATCCATCTATTACTACTAGACTACCTTTTGCCACATCAAAATTAACCAATGAAGCAACTGTTCCTGCATTACTTGTTTTCATCCTACTTTCCTTTTCTTAATTTTCTGTAGAGGCTGTAATCCTCTTCTCTGACATAAAACAATACATGCTGTCTACACGCGATAATCGAACCCTCAACAACAATGTCAACGTATCTCTCTAAATTTTTTCTTAATGTCTTAATTTCTATATAGTTTTGCATCTATAATCCTTTTTGGTCATATTTGTTTGTCTAACAAACGTATTATAACAAAATACAAAGAAGATAACCCTTAAATAAAGAAAGAAAGAATTATTTCTCTCTTACTTAAAAAATATCGTATGGGTCATCTTCTATAGGATTTACTTTTATCTTGATTCTTAATCCATTTACAGTGTATGAACTACCATCATCTCTATGTATACTTAGTGTTGACTTCTTCGCATTCGGTAACAAGTCCACTAAATAGCTGATGGTTTTCTTTTTCAAGTTTGGTATGAGGTCTCCGTTGACTTCCGACAATATGGCATAAAATGCCTGTTTTGGTCGGCTCATGAAAATTTCCATTTCTCCGTTTTTCTTTTGCTCTGTGGACGTAATATCTTTGACGATAACGCTTCCGTTCTTTATCGCCATGCTATTTTCGTATGTTCCCTGGATTAAGGAGTCTACCACCTCCTGCTTCACTGCATCATCCCAATTTTCTAACTCATCAACTTTATAATCATTGATGATTCTTTCGATAGCACGGTTCGCATCTCGAACATCTTTCATCACTCTATGAGCTTTTCTATAGCTTTCCAAAGCTAACGCTTTCAGACTTTCCACGCTCTCTTCCATTGGTATACCATTACAAGATTCATCAAGTGTTGTAGATGGGAGTTGGATTACTGTCATTCTGTTTATTTGTTGTTTGTCAACCGACCCAATTCTCTCGATATCGGCAAGAGTGAAGAATAAAGCTCCCACGGTAGCAGTTTCTGACATTCTACCTTTTGGAGAAAGTGTTACCTCTCCGTTGAGGTTGTAGAGTTCATCATTTGGAACTATATCGTCAAAAATTAGACTCTTATTATGAAGTTGTGAGGCTCTATATGGAGAGGGGTCATGAGAAGTTATTACTTTCGTGTTCTTTATGTCACACGCAACCCCTAGAGGTTTAAACGCCTTTAAAAGAGTGGTTTTCCCTGTATTCGTACCACCTGTGATAATGAATTGTGTTTTCTTTTTGTTTGAAACATAAGGAGAAACTGCCATAACTACCCCTATATCATCTATGAGCTTCTGCCCATAGTGAGAAATTAGAGCATCTTTTGCTCTCTGTGTGACATACTCGGAATTTATCTCAACTACGGATTGTTGATACAGTTTTTCAGAATAATAAACAAAAAGAGGGGTATCTAGCATAGGGTCAACCTCTTCTACTAGTTCACGCTCACGTGTAAAAATATACTCTCTCAACCTTGCTGTATCAATTCCAAAGCTAGATATTACGCCGTATGACTCTATTCCGTAAAGAAACTTTGATGATGAAGAGGTTTTTATGAGGCTGTGAGAACCATCTTTATAAGCCCATATGAGCCTACCATCTATATTGTAGATATGGTCTAGTGCCAATTCAATATTATCAAGAATCGGCTCTACTATTTCCCTAATTGCTTCTTTTCTATCTTCCCCTGTTAGTTCATTCCCTACCATCTTCTGAACTAGTTTATTATTTATAAAAAAATTTGGATTTATTGGATTGTTCATTGTTTTACTTTCCTTTGTTTGCTTGTTGACTTTTCTCTGATTATCACATCATACACCTATTCATCTTCAATTGAGATGAAAGGCTCTCCAATAATACCAAAAAAAGATAGAAAATTGATAAAATCAATAAATTCAAGATATCAGAAAAAATAATCCCATAAATTGCCTATAAATCAATTCTATTTATTGAGGTATGCCATTGTATAGAGAATACTATGTTTTTTAGTTTTTAGCACCTTTTTATGCTTTTAAATGCTATAGACTATTTTTATTACCTATCAAGATTTATTTTACATGAAATTGGAAAAGAGAAATAAAGAGAAAGAAAAAACAAACAGAATATTTATTTACAATTCCAATATTTTTTTTATTTCTTGATATTTTCGTTTATTTTTTTTCAAATAAATATATTAGAATCCCACAATATAGGCATTTAGAAGAGGTTATTACTCCATATATTTTTTTTATTTCTTGATATTTCTGTTTATTTTTTTTCAAATAAATATATTAGAATCCCACAATATAGGCATTTAGAAGCACTTTTTACCCATTTATTTTTTTATTTCTCTAAATCCCTTGTTGCTGTAGTTTTTTTTTTCTCTTCATTTCTCTATATATATATTTATTTTATTTTTTTTCTAACAACCAAAAAGAAGAAATAAAAAAATAAATTAGAAAAAAAGCCTCTTAAAGCCCACAATATAGGCATCTTGAATTATTTTTTTTTAAAAAAATAAAAAAAATAACAAGAAATAAAAAAAATATTAAGCCATTCAATGCCCTATAAAGCCCACAATATAGGCATTTAAACTTATTTATTTAAAAAAAATAAAATTTAAACTTAAAAAATA
>CAMZNQ010000196.1 GCA_947313765.1 uncultured Sulfurovum sp. | reverse complement strand
AAATAATATTAAACAAATTGTGTTGTAATGTTGCTTATGATATAATTTATTTTTAATATTACTTTAAGGATATTTAGATGATTTATCTAAAATGGTTAAAACAGCGTTTAATATATTTAAAACGAATAATAATTACATATTTTGATGCTCTAGTCTATCAAAAGCAATCACAATTTTTACTACATAAAACTAATGCTCATCGTTGCCCCTATGAGGCAATACTTTTCTATAATCTTTTTGGTCGAATACTCTTTGGTACAAGAGAGATGTTAGCATTAATTACAGCAGATATAATTTTTAAAAAAACAATAACTATTGATGGTTTTGATGATGAAATAGATTATAAAGAGTTATACAGGAGAGGAGATAAGAATATTTTATATCCTAAATCCCCTATGGTAAATTCTGAAAGAGTTACTATTGAAGATTCATTTTATGAGAAAATTGCAAACTCATTTATTTTAGCATATAGAGAGGAGAGTGATTCAAAAGATATAACCTCTGAATGGGATAGAATCTCTACAGAGTTTAGAGATATTTTTTTTGATAAAAATAATAAAATAATTAAAGAGAATTTAGAAAACTTTAGGGGTAATCCTGAAATATATGAAAAAATTTTTAATAATCAATACCCCTATATCTTAAAAGATGATGGCTACACAAAAAGTTATTTAAATGCCATAGACCTAGTGCTAGAGTACCATAGATTTGCAACTAAAATAGATAAAGAGATTTTGGCATCAGTCTCTGAAAGTATGGCAGGTAATTATAAATCCATTAACTATAGAGGCAAAAAGATAAGTGAACAGCTATTACAAAACCTAGTTGTGGCTAATGATATTATTAAATATGTACCTTTGTCTAAAGATAGACGAAATGTTGTTTTAGATATTGGTGTGGGATTTGGAGGAAGTAGCCGAATTATGAGCTATTATACTCCAAATACTACACAGATACTACTTGACCTACCAGAGACACTGTTTTTAACAGCATACTATTTAAAATATAATTTTCCAAATAAGAAGATAGCTCTATTAGAAGATGTCTATCCCCATTTAAATAATTTAGATAGTCTCATAGAGGAGTATGACTTTATCATTATCCCACCTTTTGTTTTAGATTACATTAAAGATAAGAGCATAGATTTAGTCATTAATGCTTCATCACTAGCATTTATGTCTAAAGAGTATCTTGATTACTATCTAAAAGAGACATCAAGAGTATTAAGAGATGGTGGATACTTCTATTCACTAAATACTACAGAAGATAGTCAATGGGGAATTGGTTCACACAATTGGGACTATCAATCAGACTATTTAACTATTATGTTCAATTATGATAATCGTTTCTCCTATCCTCA
>CAMZNQ010000195.1 GCA_947313765.1 uncultured Sulfurovum sp. | reverse complement strand
TAATCCATTGACCAGGTTTTATATAAACTCCATGGAACAATACCTCAAACTCTCCTACTATCTCTTTTACAAAATCAAAATCTCCAACACTAACTCCACCTGTAGTAACTACTATATCACTCTGTTCTAGTGCAGATTCTATACTATTTAAAATTGTCTCTTTATCATCAAGTATGCAACCTAGTTGAATCGCTTCTCCACTATATTTATTTACCAATGCTTCTAAAATATAGTTATTTGAACTTCGTATCTGTGCATCTGATGTTTGAGCTTCTCCAAGTTCTAGTAACTCTGAACCTGTTGAGATAATCGCTACCTTTGGTTTTTCATAGACTAAAGGAGATACTACATTTAGACTTGCCATAACTCCAATATCTGCAAATCCTATTTTTGTTCCCTTCTCTATTAGCTTTTGTCCCTTTTCATAATTCTCTCCAATAGCACGAACTGAAAAACCAAAAGGTACATCTTGGTCAATAATAATATAATCTCCATCAACAGTTACATTTTCAATCGGAATTAGTGTATCACTACCATTAGGCATAAGTGAACCTGTAAATGTCTTGATACAACACCCCTCTTTTACCTCATCATGTAACTCCTCTCCTGCAGGATTGATGCTAGATATTTTTAATCTTCCCAATTTCAAATCTTTATGTTTAATCGCATATCCATCCATTGCTGAGGTAGGTAACTCTGGAGAGTTGTGGTCTGTTACAATATCCTCTGCTAAACAATACCCTAAAGTATCAGTTAGGTATCTTTTTGATGCTTTATGGTTTTTAATATCTATATTATTAATAATCTCTATTGACTCATCAAAGTGCATAAATGCCATTCTCATTTTTCCTTTTTTCCTATCTTATGATAATAATCCACTACCACTCATTGGGGTACTTCTATCTTCTGCATAGATGCGTTTTCCCTTAACTACATCATATTTCCATATTGGAGCATTAGCTTTAAAATCCTCTACAAACTCATCAATTAACTCTAGTGCTACACGTCTTTTTGGAGAGAATACAGCCGATATATATGAAGATTCATGATCAGGAACATCACCAATGGCATGAGCCATCTTGACTTTTGCTCCTAACTTATCTGCTTTATCAACCCATCCATCAAACCATTTTTGAAGTATTGGTTCATATATATCAAAACTTAATGCTTCAATTCCATCTTCTGCTCTAATTGTCCCAACAAATGGTATATATGCTCCATAGTTCGATGTTGCCTCCTCCTCTAGCCAATTATTGAAAATAGTTTTTACATCAAGTGAACCGTGATATAGCTCCATCTTAACCTCCACAAACAGGAGGTAAAATAGATACTCTATCCCCACTCTTTAGAGTAGTTGACAAATCATTAGTCATCTCATCATTTACAGCTACAGCACACTTACTTAACCATGGTGCAACCAAATCTATATTTTGAAGTTGAGTTGCAATATCTTGTAAAGTTTTGGCTTCTAACTCTAAGCTCTCTTGACTAATTGGACCTAAAAATTCAACTTTAATCATATTAAATTTCTCACTTTATTTAAAATTGTTTCGATTATAAAAGTTGTTTGATATAATCATGCTTAATTTACTCTAGGAGGGTATCAACTATGATATTTGGCTCAATAAGCTACCTTAATCTTCTGCCTTTTCAAGTTTTTTTAAAACGTTATCTGAAACACTCTTCAAGCAAAATGGCATTTACATATAAAAGAGGTGTACCCTCTTCCATTAATAGAGCTTTACGTAATGGTACTATTAATGCAGGGTTCATCTCTAGCGTAGAGTCTTTTAGATATAGATGTACTAACTTAGGAATTGTATCTAATGGGATGGTATATTCTGTATTTATGGTTGAGGGTGAAGATAAAAAAGATAATGAATCAGCTACATCAAATAGATTAGCAGAGGTGTTAAATCTAAAAGGTGAAGTTATTATTGGAGATAAAGCACTAAAATACTATCTTGATGGAGGAGAGGGATTAGACCTCTCACAAGAGTGGTACTCCAAAACAAAACTACCTTTTGTTTTTGCAAGGTTATGTTTTAACTGTTACGAGAGAGAGATAAAAGATATTGCAAAGAGATTTATACAAAAACCGATAAAGATTCCTCAATATATATTAAAAAGAGAGGCAAAAAAGAGAGGGATTACTCCAAAAGAACTCTTATGGTACTTAAAACATATCTCATATAAGATAGATTATAGAGCAGAGAGGTCTTTGAAGTTATTTTTACAAAAAGTGTAACTACTTTTTATTTCTTGTCATATATCTACCTGTTAGATTAATTATCAAAACAATAGCAGTTAAGACAAATGATGCAGCCCAAGCTAACTCACGACTAGCCTCATCTGGGTAGGTTGCTAAGTTGTAGATACTAACAGTAAGTGACGGGAACTGTCCTGTTAAATCCATTGTAAAAAATTGATTATTTGCAGAGGTAAAGAGTAGTGGTGCAGTCTCTCCAATGATTCTAGCAAATGACAATAAAATTCCAGTTGTGATACCTACTTTAGCAGCTTTAATAACAATCTGTGTAATAATCTTATGTTTACTTCCACCTAGTGCAACTCCTGCTTCTCTAAGCTCTTTTGGTACTAATGCTAACATATTATCTGTGGTACTAATGATAATTGGTATCATCATAATTGTCAAAGCAATAATCCCTGCAAAACCATTATAACTTCCAAATGGAGCTACAAATAGTGCATATACAAAAACACCAATAACAATAGATGGAGCAGACATCATAATGTCGCTTAAGTTTCTAATTACATCTGCTATTTTTGAGTTGTTGCTATATTCTCTAAGCCAAATTCCTGCAAACATTCCAATGGGAATAGCAATAAAAGATGCAATAAGAGCCATTGTAAACTGTCCTACAAGTAGGTTTCGGATTCCTCCACCTACTAAGTCATTGGTAAAAGTACTTAAATGTAGGGAAGAGACTCCTTTATATGTTAAAGTAGCCAATATCCAAAAGAGAAAAGTTATCCCAATCACAGCTGAAAGTGTTGAGAGGATTAATATTATTTTGTTCAATAAAAGTCTATTCATCTATTTAACCTTTTGTCTAAGAAAGTAAAATTTAGCTACCGATATGATTGCAAAGCTAACTATAAAGAGTATCAATCCAAGATAGTACATTGAGCTTATCTCTAAACCATCTGCCTCTGCAAAGTTATTTGCTAAAAGAACTGGAATTGAGGTTGTAGCAGATGTAATAGAGCTTGGAATACTCATAATAGAACCAATTAGGAATGCAACTGCCATTGTCTCTCCTAAAGCACGACCAAGAGCTAAGATAATTGAACCAATAATCCCACCTTTTGAGTATGGCATAACTACATCTTTTATTACCTCAAACTTAGTTGCACCCATTGCATAAGCTGACTCTTTAAGAACATCTGGAACAGTATTCATAGAGTCTCGTGTAATTGCTGCCATAAAAGGGATAATCATAATAGCAAGTACAATACCTGCTGTTAAAAGACCAACTCCATTACCACCAAAGATAGACTGTACAATAGGAGCAAAGTAGAAAAGACCCCACATACCGTAGATAATACTTGGAATAGCTGCAAGTAGCTCAATGGATATTGAGACAGGTTTAACCAACTTATCATGTGCAATTTCTGTTAAGAAGATAGCAATACCCATAGCTAGAGGAGTTGCAATAACCATTGCAATTAGTGTACTAAGTAGAGTACCAACTATTGGTATAAAACCACCAAAGATACCACCCTCATCATCTTCATCGGCTTCCCAAATATCATTGAACAAAAAGTCAAAACCATACTCATGGAGTGACTCTTGTGCATACGAAAACAGAATAGAAAAGATACCAATTAAGATAAAAAAAGAGAGTGTTGCTGATAGAAACGAAAAATTTTTAAAGAGTCTTCCACCCATTTTTTGCCTTTGTAATAAATTGATTTATAATATTCAAAATATGTAACATTTTGGTAACATTAGATTTTATAAGATTGATGAAACATAACCCACTCCAAAATTAAAAGGAGTAATAGAGTGAGTTAAGAAAATGTGAAAATTACAGTGGAGAAGTTTGGCTCCACATCTTAACCCTATGCAAAAATAGGGTTAAAATGTAGGGGAAGAAGATTATTTAATCTTCTTAGCTTCCCAATATGCTCTAATAGCATCTTTTGTCTCTTTTGGAAGTGGTATATAACCAAGGTCAGATGCTAATTTATCTCCATTTGTGTAAGCCCAGTCGATAAACTTAGTAACTTGTTTATTTGTATCAGCTTTTTCTGTTGGTAACAAGATAAATGTTGCTGCTACAATTGGGTAAGATGTGTTTCCATCTGGGTCACCAATTACTGCATAAAAATCTTTATCTGCTGTCCATGAAGCATATTTTGCTGCATCTTGGAATGAAGCTACAGTTGGATTAATAAATTTACCCTCTTTATTTTCAACTTGTGCTGCTGGAAGGTCTAACTTGATTTTGTATGAGTACTCAATGTAACCAATTGAACCTTTAATCTGTTGAATATTTGCAGATACACCAGAGTTTGATTTTCCTGCTATAACTTTACTTGCTTTCCAAGTTGGTTTTTTACTTACTTTAAAATCTGAATTGATTTTATTTAAAAAGTATGTGAAGTTAAATGTTGTTCCCGATTTATCTGCTCTCACACAAACAGTAATAGGCTCATGTGGTAGTTTTAAATCTGCATTATCTTTTGTAATGATTTTATCATCCCAAAAACTTGCTTTACCTGTAAAGATAGCATCTACAGCAGAACGGCTAAGTTTCAACTCTCCATCCTTTACACCATCAATATTGTAAGCTAGAACAATTGAACCAACAACTGCTGGGAACATATAAAGCTTCTTTTTCTTAAGTGCTTTTGGTTTAAGAGGTTTATCTGAACCTGCAAAATCTACCATTCTTTTTGTAATAGATTTAATACCATCTCCACTACCTGTTGGTGTGTAGTTTACTTGGTTTTTAGTAGCAGTAAAATACTCTGATGTCCAAGCTTTGTAAACTGGACCTGGGAAAGATGCCCCTCTACCTTTTAACTCATCAGCATTTACTGAAGAGATAGCAACAGTTGCTACAAGAGCAGTTGTCAATAATTTTGAAAATCTCATTATCTAATTCCTTGTTTTTTATATTTTAAGTATATCTTATCTTGGTAACATTTCTATTACAGATTTAAGAAGTGGTAATTACTTACCACTCCACTTGTGCTGTCAACATGATGCTGTCATTACTTGCTATTTTAGAACCACCCTCTGTTAAGTAGTTAGCAATAAACTCTACATTATGGTTATACTTATACGTTACCCCTGCTAAAGCACGTTTTTTGTCACCTGTATAGTCATCTGTATTGTCATCCATATCAAAATAATCATATCTACCAATAAGATTATATTTATCAGTTACACGGTACTCACCATTCACAGAGTAACCACTCCCTTTATAGTCAGAATGAGCATCACTTACATCAATGTATTGAGCAGCAACTAAAAACTCTGGTTGGTTATAGACAGCATGAACACCCATCCAGTTTAAATCTTCATTTTTATGTTTATTACTCTCTTTGTTTTGTTGTCCAAAGAATGATATATTTGCATATTGTAGAGATTTTTTAGCTTTTTTCTTACCTGTTCCAAGAATATGACCTGTAAGTCTCCACTCTCCACTTAGACCTTGTCCATCCTCTTCATTGTGGTAACCTTCACCATTGAAAAGACCCAGTTCACTTGAGAAGTAAGGTGTTTTTGTTTTAAAATTCACACCACGGTCAGCCGAGTTTGTTAAATGCCCAGCATTTTTTTCTTCTACCCCTACTTTTGAAATTGAACGGTAATTCCATGCATTATGCTCTTCATAATCAATCCAAGGTCTATGAGCTTGACCAAACTCAACACCTGTATTTGGAAGAACATTATCTAAGTAGAGGTAAGCATATTTAAGTCTTACACCACTCTCTCCATCTTTATCATGAGTATCAAGTGTAATTCTCATGTAATCTTTTGGATTCTCTTTAAAATATGCTTTTACCTGTAGGTAGTTTCTTCTAGTCTCAAACTTGTTTGTTGAGTCTCCCTCATCTGGAGAAGAGTTTACAAAACCTAAGTAGTGTGTTCCTGAGAACTTAAGTACTGGTACATGTGATTTAACAACTGACTCCCCTGCTGTTGCTACTGTAGCAATTGCAACTGCTGATAGTATAATTTTTTTCATATTAACACTCCTGTCTATTTTGATATAAGTAGTATAAACTAATTTGATTACAAAATGATTACAAAATGATTACAAAACAATTGTTTCAAATTAATTAAAAACAACAAATTTTAATTAATATATAATTATTTTATCTATATAATTTTAAAAAATTAGGATTAAATATGGAAAAACTACAAAAAGAGGGATATAGTACATTTTTAAATGAGTATTTTAAAAAAAATAAAAAATTATTTTCTCAACTCTCAAAAATTCAAAAACCACACACAATGATAGTTACATGTAGTGATAGTAGAATAAACCCTGCTCTTTTATTGAACTCTCAACCAGGTGAACTTTTTATTGCTAGAAATATTGGTAATGTTGTTCCCTCATATCAACCAACTAAAGGTTCAACACAAGCAGCAGTAGAGTATGCTGTAAATGCTCTGAACATACCAAGAATCATTATACTTGGACATAGTAATTGTGGTGCTTGTGCACATATGTACCATGAACCTAAAGAGGGAGACCCTAAACTTTTACATGTTGAAGAGTGGCTTAAACACATAGTTCCTGCAAAGAGTGCTGCTATGCTAGAAGTTCATGATGATAGTAGTAAAAATATATTTGAATTGACAGAGAAACATAATGTTGTTGTATCTCTACAGAGATTGATGGAGTATCCATATATCCAGAATCGTTTAATCAAAAATGATATTAGCTTAGAGGGATGGTGGTTTGATATTGGTACAGGTAAAGTTGAAATTTATAACTTCTCAACAAGAGATTTTGAATCTGTAATTGAGTAGCATTTAGCTACTCTTATATGGAAATTTTTTTAAAAATTTTTTCTGAATAGTCATAACTCTCTAAATCTCCTGTTCCTATATCATACCACCAACCATGTATCTCTAAGCTTCCATTCTCTAAAGCTTCAACAACATAAGGGTAGGTCATTAATCTCTGTATGGAGAGTTGAATGTTATTTTTTTCAGTAATCTCTGCACGATTTTTTTCAGGATTATGGATACACTCTAATATGGCATTATGTTTCGCAGGATAAGCGAGTGTAAGCCACTCATCTACATGACTAAGCTCAACATGCTCTTCATCTTCTGTTTTTTCATGATAGAGATGTGCACATGCACCACATGCACTGTGTCCCAATATAATCAAACTGTCAACTTTCAGAACATTAACCGCATACTCTATGGCTGATTGAGTTGCTCCTTTTGTTGTCTCATAGGGAGGTACAATATTTCCAATATTTCGAGCAATAAAAAGTTCACCTGGTACACCAGATAAAATTTTTACAGGAGATACTCTACTATCACTACATGTTATTATCATCGAGTGAGGCTTCTGCCCTAAGGCTAACTCATCAAAGAGTTTTTTGTTGTCTTTAAAATACTCTTTTTTAAATTTTCTGTAGCCATCTAAATGTACTTTTTTCATAATCTACCCTTTTATTTATTATATGAAAATATTATAACTATAGTTTCTATTGTTTTTAGATTTAAATTATATTCATAATATATATTTTATTTAAAAAGGTTATTTTGTAACTTTAATAAGAAAGTTCACATTAGAACTACTATAAATAGTCTATCACTATCATAATCCAACATAATATATGTAGAATAACAGAAAATAGAACAGCTGTTGCTCCAATATCTTTTGCTGATTTAGCTAAAGGGTGAATATCTGTAGTGACTAAATCAACCACATTCTCAACAGAAGAGTTAAGTAATTCTGCAATCATAATGATAAAATATGTAATAACTAAAACCAATTTATAGACTAATGTAAAAGGTATAAAATAGATTATAGGTAAAATGATAAAAGCAATAATAACCTCTAGTTTAAAAGAGGTCTCTGTTTTGATAGCATGAATAAAACCATCTATGGCATAAGAGGCATTTTTAAAAAGAGTATATTTTGGTTTATTGTTCATCTACAATCCAAATGTTAAAAATACTTGTCCATTACGAACATCTATAGCTTTTACAAAGTTTGAACCAATTCCTGCTTTTTGAATATTATATACAGGTTTTTTTGCAATACTCTTTGCAATGACTAGACCAATTGCATTTCTCATATCTGCTGTTAAATATTTAGCTAAAGAGAAGTTTTGAAATTTTATCTCATTTACCATTGGATTTGCTAGATATAGATTTTTTGTATTTGCATCATATCTAAGCCCTGAAGCTAAGTCAATTGTTCCACTAATTCCTTTTGGAACAAACATGTTTGTAAATTTAAATGATGTACCAACACCTAGTTTATCTTTTCCTGATTTACCTAAAACATTTGGTTTTTCAATATTTACTGTTCCACTTACCAATCCGTATGATACTTTTTCACTAGCAGGAAACTTCTCTGCTAAAGTTGTATTAATCATACTCATTGGAATAGCCACTGAATATCCTCTACCTTGTGGGTCAATAGAGACACACCCTGAAAAGATTCCCATAAATAAAATAGTGCTTACTATCTTTTTTAACATATATAACTCCTTGATTTTTTATTATTTTATCCCATGTGCCTTATTGTAAGCTTTAATTTTTCTTACATAGGCATCATGTCTTCTTTTTCGAACAGCCGCTCTCTTTGCTAAATCTATTTTAGCTTGAGATTCATCAACAATCAAATAACCATGTTTAACCATCTTATCTACAACCTTTTTAAATGTAGGTGCAGCTGTTTGAGAAGCAAAATATACCTTTTGAGGTTTAATAACAAAAACACCAACAGTATATTTATGTCCAAGTTTATCATTAACAAAACCATAAAAACTACTATGGTATTCGTCAATATATTTACCTTTATAGTTTATGTGTGCAGTACCTGTTTTTCCACCAACAATCAATCCATCATATTGTGCAGACCGTCCTGTTCCTCTATTTACTGTAGCAATTAGAATATCTTTTATCTTTGATGCAGTATATGGAGTAGATGCATTCAAATCTGAAACATCATTTAATGTATTATATTTTTTCCCTTTACTACTAAGGTACTCTACCAATTTAGGAGTAACAGCAACACCATTATTGTTAAATGCACTATAACCCTTAATCATCTGCATGAAGTTTACAAGTAATCCATATCCGTAAGAGGTATTTGCAGAGTGTACTTTATAGTTCAATAGATAGGGTTGTTTTATTCTTCCAGATAGCTCTTTAGATAGGTCAATTCCTGATGGTAAAGATAGTCCAAACCTTCTCCAACCATCATAGAGTTCTTGTCCTGTAAGTCGCCATGCTATTTTAGATATACCAATATTTGAAGAGTGCATAATGATACCTTTAGGTGTCAATGAACTAAAATATTCATCATCTGATATGGTATATTTTTTTGTTACTTTAAGCTTTCCTCCCAATCTTATTGGTTTATTTAAATCTACTTTGTTGGCATCTAGTGCAATGGCTAATGTAAAAGGTTTAACAACTGAACCAGGTTCATAAAGGTATTCTGAAAAATTAGGATTTAGTGACTTTACATCTTCTTGATTGATATGTTTTGGGTCAAAACGTTCTGAAGATGCTAAAGAGAGTAGATTACCTGTATGTGAGTCCATTACAGCAACCATTATCTCTTCTGCTCCAATCTGTTTTTTCATCTTATCTAAAACCTTTTCAACGCTACGTTGAAAATCTAAATTTATATTGAGATGAATATCCATTCCATCTATACGTTCTAGTTCTCTTGTTTTACCATCACGCAAAACTGTACCAAGAATATCACGCTTACCCTTTATTAAACCATTTTGGGTAGGTTCTAAAAAATCCTTATATGACTTCTCTAAACCTTTAACTCCTACAGGAACTTTATAGTTATCCCTAATCTCAGTATGAACATATCCAATAATAGGAGTTAGAGTATCTTTATGGGGGAAATATCGTGTTTCACTATTTGCAATAATATCTAATCCATAAATGAGATGAGGTTTTTTAGGATTTAGAGGTCTAAAAATTCCTAGTGATGACATTTTTCGAGATAGAGCTTTTAAATCTCTTGATAATCTAACATCTATATCTGAACATATAACAATTCTACCTCTAATCTTCTTTCCTCTTTTTGTTACAAACTTAGAGAGAATCTCTTTTTCACTTATTCCAGAGTATATAGAGAAGAGTTTAATAAAGAGGTCTCTCTTTTTAGGGTCAATACTCTTTGTATTTACCTCTGCTCTATAGTGCTTTTGGCTAAAAGATACCACAAAATTATCTTTTGAGATAATCTTTCCTCGTATCGACTTATTTTCTATAGTTACAAATTTATTATCTGTTTGTCGTTGAGTATTTATTACACCTGAAATCTTACTTATAAAAATTATAAAAAGTATCAGAATTAGAATAAACATTCCAAGGAGAATAGCTGACCTATAATATATCATTTTATTTTCTATTTTTACATTGGACATATTGACCTTTTATCTTCTATTTAAAGGGATTTTACTATTTTTTTTACAAAATTTTGATAAAATATCTCAATTAACTAAATAAAAAAGAATACAATATGATTGATAAACCTTTATTTGTAGCAACAACTATCCTTTTAACTCTTGGATTAATAATGAGCTACTCTCTCTCTAGCTATGCAGTTATGAAATTCCAATATACAGATTTTCACTTTTTTATACGACAATTTGTAGCTGTAGCCATTGGAATAGCAATAATGGTTTGGCTTAGTCGTCTTGACCCTGACCGATGGTTTAAACCTATTGGTATTTTTCTCTTCTTTACATTTCTCTTTATACTCCTAATTATGCCCTTGTTACCAGAATCATTAGTTCACAGTATTGGTGGAGCAAAAAGGTGGATTAATTTAGGCATAACCTCCATTACCCCTGTAGAGTTCTATAAAGTTGGGTTTATTATGTTTATCTCTTGGTCATTAGTTCGTACACGTTTTACACAAGGGAAAATGCAATTAAAAGCAGAAATAAAACTTTTTATCCCCTATGTTATGGTTCTATTCATATCAACTATTCTAATTGCTGTTTTTCAAAAAGATTTAGGGCAGACTGTAGTTCTCTCTATTACACTCATTATTCTATTTTTACTAGTAGGAAGTAGCTTTAGGTTTTTTTCACTACTTTTTGGTATCGCACTTGGAGGATTAGCAATTTTGATTGTTAGTGCACCACACAGAATGAAGAGAATCCATGATTGGTTCATCTCCATAGATACACCTGCTAACCGTTTAGAGACATATCAAATATCTAACTCCCTTGATGCTATCAACCATGGTGGATTTTGGGGACAAGGGATAGGTAATGGTCAATATAAACTAGGTTTTCTTTCTGAAGTAAATACAGACTTTGTCTTAGCAGGTATTACTGAAGAGTTAGGAGTTGTAACCATAATCTTTATTACTCTTCTCCTATTCTATATTATATACCGTATATTTAAAATATCTGCGAAAATAGATAATCCAACATACTATCTCTACTGTGTAGGAACAGCACTATTGATTACATTTTCATTTTTGATTAATAGCTTTGGAATTGCAGGAATTACCCCTATTAAAGGTATTGCTGTACCATTTTTAAGCTATGGAGGTTCACAAGTAATAGCCTCATCACTAAGCATTGGTATTGTTTTGATGATTTCAAAAAAAATTAACTATAACTAGGAATAAAAATGAGCATTATTATGACAGGTGGTGGAACAGGTGGACACCTAACCATTATTAAAGCAGTAAAAGAGCAGTTAAGAGATGAAGAGCTTATCTATATAGGTTCAACAAAAGGACAAGATAGAGCATGGTTTGAAGATGATAAAGATTTTAAATCAACTCATTTTTTACCAACACAAGGTGTTGTAAATCAAGGTTTTTTTGGAAAGATAAAATCAATATTTATGCTTATAAAAGCCACACTCAAAGCCAAAAAGATTTTAAAAGAGAGAAGAGCAAAAGTTGTATTTTGTGTAGGTGGTTTTTCGGCAGCACCAACCTCTTTTGCATCAAAAATATTAGGTATACCTCTAATCATACATGAACAAAATGCATCAATAGGTTCACTAAACAGAATCTTACGCCCATATTCAAAAGAATTTATCTCCTCATATGAAGATGCGTCTCCCATTAAAGCATATCCAATTAAAGAGGAGTTTTTTGAAAAATCACGGATTCGTGAAGAGGTAAAAACAATTATCTTCTTAGGTGGCTCACAAGGTGCTGTAGCAATCAATAAACTAGCACTATCTTTAGCCTCAACACTAAAAGATAAAAAGATAAAAATCATACACCAAGCAGGTGAGAAAAATATTGAAAATGTAAAACAAGAGTATGAAGCATTGGGAATAGAGGCTGAAGTTTTTGGATTTACAAATAGATTATCAGATTATATGCAGGAGGCTGATTTTGCCATTGCTCGTTCTGGTGCATCAACTCTATGGGAACTCTCTGCTATTGCATGTCCAACACTCTTTATCCCCTATCCTTACGCAGCAGGAGACCACCAATTTTACAATGCAAAATTTTTAGTAGACCAAGATGTAGCTTGGATTATGCGTGAAAGTGAACTAGACATAGAGAGAGTTATTGAAATTTTAGATTTAAATATGAGAGACAAGAGTAAAAAATTACAAAATATGATAGAAAAAGATGGGGCATTAGAGATTGCTAGATTATTAAAAAATATTTAAATTAATATTTTTTCTTTCTATTAACCTTAATTTAGATATAATTCCGAGCTTTTTATGAGAAGCAAATTCTCATGTAGTTATTCCTTGAATGGTTGCACTTTTTTGTGTTAAGGACTACAGTGGCATAAACCAAAAGACTACGGTCTCTAAAAATATTATTTTTGTCTTGAAATATATAATATCATTATCTATTTTTGGACTTTTGCAAGGAGCAAAATATGGTAACAATGAAAGATTTATTGGAGTGTGGTGTACACTTTGGACACCAAACTAGAAGATGGAATCCAAAAATGAAAAAATTCATTTTCGGAGAGAGAAAAAACATCTACATTATTGATTTACAAAAGACACTTAGATACTTTAAATACACATACAATGTAGTTAAAGAGGCAGCAGCAGATGGTCAAACAATTATATTTGTTGGAACAAAGAAACAGGCACGTTCAGCTGTAACAGAACATGCACAAAGATGTGGTATGCCTTATGTATCTGTAAGATGGTTAGGTGGTATGTTAACAAACTACCCAACAATGAAAAAATCTATTAGAAAACTAGAAATCATTGAGCAGATGGAAGAGAATGGTCAACTAGAGCTTTTAACTAAAAAAGAGGCATTAATGCTTACTAGAAAAAAAGCTAAACTATCTGCATATCTTGAAGGTTTTAGACATATGAAGAAACTTCCAGATATGATGTTTGTTATTGATGCTGTAAAAGAGCATATTGCTGTTAAAGAGGCAAAAAGAATGGGAATGAAAGTTATTGCACCATTAGATACAAACTGTGACCCAGATGTTGTTGATTATCCAATCCCTGGAAATGATGATGCAATTCGTTCAATCAATCTTTTCTGTAGAGAGATGGCAGAAGCGATTATTGAAGGTCAAGCAGAATTGGCTGAAAAAGAGGGTAGAGATGCAGAGGTTGCACCATCTGCTGATGCTGAACTTGGAGAGGCTATGATGGCACAAACTGAAGACCCAGAAGTAGTTGCTGCTACTGCTGTACCTTCTGATGCAGAAGTAAAAGAGATTGTTAAAGAGGCTGTTGAAGAGGGCGAAAAAGAAGAAGCAAAAAAAGAAGAGACAAAGGCGTAATAGATGGCAAAATTTGGACCAAAAGATATTAAAAAACTTAGAGAAGCTACCAATGCAGGTATGATGGATTGTAAAAATGCATTAAAAGAGTCTGATGGTAACTTTGATGATGCAGTAGCATGGTTAAGAGAAAAAGGACTTGGTGCAGCAGCTAAAAAAGCATCTAAAGTGGCTGCTGAAGGTGTTATTTCTGTTCAAGTTTCAGATAGTAAAGCTGTTATTGTTGAGATTAACTCTCAAACAGATTTTGTTGCTCAAAATGATACTTTCAAAGCAGTTGTTTCAGAGATTACCTCTCATGTATTTGATAATAGTTTATCAGATGCAGATGCAATTAATAGTTCTGAAATAGGTGGTCAACCATTTTCAGAGTACCTTTCACTTAAAATTGCAACTATTGGAGAGAACCTTGTAGTAAGACGTGCAGGAATGGTCTCTTCAGATGATGAAACAGTTGCAATTAATGGTTATCTTCATGCCAATAATAGAGTAGGTGTTCTTCTTGGTGCAAAGTGTGAAGATGCACAAACAGCAGAAAAAGTTAGAGCTGAACTTAAAAATATTGCAATGCATGCAGCCGCAATGAGTCCAAGTACACTTTCATACAAAGATTTTGATGCTCAATTTGTTGCAGATGAGACAAATGGTAGAATTGAAAAGGTTAAAAAAGAGAATGAAGAGTTAGTTAGACTTGGAAAACCTCTTAAAAATGTACCTCAATATGTTAGTAGACAACAGATTACAGATGAAGTGATTGCTGAAGCTAAAAAAGCTATTGAGGCTGAACTTGCATCAGAGGGAAAACCAGAAAAAATTTGGGATAGAATTGTTCCAGGTAAATTAGATAGATTTATCTCTGATAATACTCTTCTTGACCAAGAACTTGCACTTCTTGACCAAAAATATGTTATGGATGATTCTGTAACTGTTGGAGAGCATATTGAAAAAATATCTGGTGGTAAAGCTAAAATTACAGATTTTCTTAGATTAGAAGTTGGAGAAGGAATTGAAGTAGCCGAGGAAGATTTTGCAGCAGAAGTTGCAAAACAGATGGCATAATATCCTATCCTACCAATATATTCTCATGTTAACATGAGAATATAATATAACTCAATTACCTCTTAAAGAAAAAATATGAACAAAATCCTTTTACAAGCAGAAAACATCTCTCACTCGTTTGACTATCCTCTTTTTTCCAATATTAATCTTAAAATAGAAGAGAGTGACTCTATTGCTATTCTTGGACGTAGTGGTTCAGGTAAATCAACTCTTTTACATATTTTTTCATCTTTTATTGAACCAAATATAGGAAAAGTAGAACTGTTAAATAGAGATTTATACTCATTATCTAAAGAGGAAATTGAAGATATTAGACGCAATAGATTGGGAATTATTTTTCAAGCTCACTACCTTTTTAAAGGTATGAAAGCGATTGAAAATTTAGAAATAGCTTCACTCTTATCAAATGAAGAGATAGATAATTCACTCTTAAAACGTTTAGAGATAGAAGAGCTTATGGAACAAAAAATTGGAGAACTTTCAGGTGGACAACAACAGAGAGTCTCTATTGCAAGAGTTCTTAGTAAAAAACCAACCCTTATCTTTGCAGATGAACCAACAGGAAACCTAGATAAAGAGACAGCTAAATTGGTTATGAGTGTATTGTTAGAGTATATTGAAGAACACAAATCTGCCATGATATTGGTTACACATGATGAAGAGATGGCAAAATTATGTAATAGAAGCTATAAACTTGAACACAATCTTTCTCTCAATCCTTTTCCATAATCTTTGATTTGGTAGATTAAATATTAAAAGTTAAATCCATAAATTATCAATAAGGCGTGTTTTCCCTACAGATACAGCCACTAAAATAATAGTATTTCCAAGTTCTACTCTCTGAATAGGTTGGAATTGTCGATTTACTAACTCCACATACTCAACATCTACATCTTTAAGAGATAAAAGCATCTCTTTTTTTATCTTTTCTACATTAAACTCTTTTTTCAAAATCATATCTGTTGCACTTTTTAATGAACGTGATAGACTTAAAGCTCTACCTCTCTCATCTTTACTCAAATAGACATTTCTACTACTTAATGCTAGACCATCTCTATCTCGAACAATATCGCAAGGAACAATCTCTACATTTAAAAAATAGTCTCTTACCATCTGTTGAATAAGAACAAGTTGTTGAGCATCTTTTTTTCCAAAATAGGCTCTAAAAGAGCTAGGTTTATTGTAGGAGATTAGATTTAAAAGTTTCATAACTATCTGCAACATACCATCAAAGTGACCTGCTCGTTTTGTACCCTCTAAGATAAAACCACGAATAGCAGGTGCTGTAATAGAGAGTTCATCAGAGTTATACATCATCTCAACACTTGGCATAAATAGTATATCTACCCCTGCTAATTTACAAATTTTAGAATCAGCCTCCTCTTTTCTAGGATAAGCATCTAAATCTTCACCCTCTAAAAACTGTGTAGGGTTTACAAAAATAGAGACAATTACAATATCGTTATCTACTCGTGCTTTTTGGATAAGAGTCAAATGACCTTTATGTAATGCACCCATTGTAGGAACAAAACCTACACTTCCTTTTAGTTTTTTACTCTCTTTTAAGAGTTCCTCTATATCGTTAACTATAATCATTAATACCTCATAAAGATTTATTTTTATTATTATATAATGAGAAAATCAAAACAAAGGTATCTTATGAAAAATATGTTAATTTTTAGCACAATTCTCCTAATATCAGGCTGTACTCCAATTGTCAAAAAGGGTTCTAATCAGACAATTCAGGTAGTTCAACCAAATAATACTATTGATAATTATCAGATAGTAGATAAGAGGCATAATAGGTTACTAACTATAGCTAAAGAGCTTATTGAAAAAGGAGATAGAAAAGAGGCGATAGTCAAATATCTTAATCCTGTTATAGTCGATTATGAAAAAATCTATGCAAATAGCTCTAAACGGATATATAATGCAAGGACTAAGGAGGAGTATGATTTTTACTCTATGTCTGCAACAAATGAGGGAAAAGAGTCACATATTCTATCTGATAATTGGTCTAAAGCCTACTATATGAAAGGGTATGCTCTGTTAGAGTTAAAAGAGTTTAATTTAGCAGAAAAAAGTCTAAGAAAAGCACTATATCTATCTCCTTCAAACTCTAAATATCTATCTGAATTGGGACATCTTCAACATATTAAAAAGGAGTGGAGAGAGTCATTAAAGAGTTATGGATTAGCAGAGAAGTCTGCTTCTCTATTTAGCCCTAAAAGTCTCAAAAAAGAGGAGCTTCTTCGTGCTAAACGTGGAATGGGATTTGCATATACCGAACTTAGAGAGTTCAATAAGTCAGAGGCTAAATATAGAGAAGTTTTAAATATTGATTCAAGAGATAAAATTGCTCTTAGAGAGTTGAAATATATTCAAGGCTTAAAGAGATAACTACTCAATAGCTCTCCACTCTGCTTTATCGTAAAATTTATCATCAAATTTATATTTGTAGGTAATTACAGGAGGTTTTTGTACATAATCTTCTGCTAAAAATGCTCCCTCTTCCATCTTTAGTTCTGTTGTCCATTCTGGATTGGAAGATTGGGGTATCTCTACTTCCACTTGAGAGTTCATAGAGATTAATTCATTATTAGCTTCTATATCAATCTCTTCATTTTGAGCTAAACCATAGTTGTCATCATATAGATGAATATCTGAAACTGAAACTACATCATGATGAGAACTACAACCATAAAAAAATAGTATGTAAGAGAGTATTAAAATTTTTTCTACTGTTTTCATAAAATATTCCTTATATTAAAATTATATTAAACTTAATATATAATATTTAATCTTAAAGTACAATTATAAAATGTAGATTGCTCTCTTCTAAAAAATCAAACTATTTTTTTGAATTTTCATTTATCTCTTTTGACTCTTCCACTTTTTCTGAATTTTTATTAGATATAACCTCTTTTGTAGAGACATTTAAATCATCTTTCATCTCTTTAGCTGTATCAACCCCTTCATTCTTAATATCTTTTGCTATATCAATGGTATTTGTCTTCATATCTTTCATGCTATCAGTAGCACTAGTAGTCATCTCTTTTGCTACATCAGTCATATCTCTTATCATATCACCCATAAATGAGAAGTCTGCTGAAGATGTGGTTAATATTGTTGCTGTCAAAACTGTTAATTTCGTAAGTTTTTTCATAGGTAATCCTTTTGGTTAGTTGAATTATTATAAGAAAAAAGAGCTTAAAGATATAAGAAATAGTAATTAATTACTATTTGATTGATTAAAATAAATTATTATTACCCAAATAGTATACTAGACATCTTGTAAAACTCCTTGGAATCGGAGACTTTAGTCCCGAATATAACGAGGCTAAAGCCATCGGTTCCTAGTTTTGTAAGAAGTTTACTTTTTTTATGAAAAGATAGTTTTTATTATATTTGTAGGGTGTAGTTAGCGACTACATCAAATAAGATTTAAATCAACCATAATGTGTCTATTTTAAAAAATAAAAAGGTGTAGGCGTGACCATCTCACACGTCAAATTAGGCTTTAACCAAAATGCTTATTTCAAATTTTACACTATGCCTATTTGGTTTTATCGTGTGACACGGTCACACCTACAAAAGCCTACAAAACCCCCAATCCAAAAGAGACCCTCCTCCCATAAAAACATTCTCTTTACAAAAAATCAAAAATCTACTCTCCTGCTCTAACACAACGCACATAATAGTTACTGTTCTTATAGTTGTAGCCCTGACCACCACGGTAGAAATAGACAATCCACGCATCGTTACTACTGTTAGCATGGGTAGTGGACGACCAATAATCGTTAGAGGCAAAACCCTTCTCTTTATAACAATTTTGATATTGACTATTA
>CAMZNQ010000194.1 GCA_947313765.1 uncultured Sulfurovum sp. | reverse complement strand
TCAAAGTTATAATTATGTTTACCAAAAATATTACTTTTAGTTATTTCTGTGTAAACACCTTCACCAACCTTTTTAAATATTCTTACCCTTTTTTCCTTAGGTAGTTTTTTATCATATATTTTAAAATATTGTACTTTTGTTAAACTACCTACAGAAAGCTTTTTTATTTTATTTTTAGTTAAAACTTTCTTTATTCTTTTTGAAATTTTTTCATCTAGAGGTTGTACATATGTAGGATTATTTATAATAAATTGCTCTGCAAAACCATGTTTTAAATGTTCAAATTTATTATATAGAAGATTGTTAGTTACATCTCTAAGCTGTTTAGGGATAGCCCCTTGAGTAGCTTTATCAATATTCTTAATTTTATTGAACTTCATAAATTCAATAGCTTCCTGGACAGGATTTAATATACTGTATAACAGTAAATCATTTGCAAGATCTCCATAAGTATACTTCTTACCATTACGTAAATCATCAAATTCAATATCCTTATTTTCCATCAACCTCTCATACCATGTAAGTCTCTCCAAATCTTTAAAATCCTCTCCCATAGAGTTTCTAAATTTGATAATTCCAGTTCCATTAGAAACTTTTGGGTTTAGGTCTTGTAGTAATGGAAGAGAGATAATATTATGGTTCTTTAAATAAAGATTTTCAATCATCCATCCAGCCAAACTTTGATTATCTGAATTATCATTATAAAGTTCATCTCTCTTATCATTTACATCCATTCCATTTAAAAGAGGGTTAAGACTTGTAGCAAAGATAAACTTCTTTAAATCTTTTATAATAGCTTCATAAGTATTCTTATTCAATTTCTCTTTACCTAAAGCTGATTGTACAGCTCTTACAATAGATGCAAAACCTTCTCCATGTGTTGGAAAGATTCCTCCAAACCAATGATTACCTAAAGATAAGCTATTTGCATAGGATATACCTAAAACAGTTATTGGTTTAAAATAATAATCAGTATGTATTCTAACAACATCTAATTTCTCTTCTTCACTTAATGATGAATACCTTTTTTCAGTCATCACATCCCCTAATAATCTATCAGAATTACTAACATCAGTTCCAAATATTAATTCTGTAAAATTCTTATTTTTTGTTTTAAATTTGAATGAGCTTTCACCTAATTCCTTAAAGTTCATTTTAGAAATCAACCCACTCACACTCATAGATTCAGTATGGAGAATATTAAAAGCCATTAATATATCTAAATCAGTTTTAGGAGAACTCTCTTTATTAATATTATTGAATAAATCTTGTGGTCTTAAATCGAAGCTTGGATTATTAGCAAAAATAGTTTTCTTATACACATCTTCATACCAAGTTTCAAAATCCTTTTTCTCATAAACTTCTTCATACTTTTCCTCAATTATCTTCATAAAAGTATTTTCAAAAGCTTCAGTATCAAAATTACTATCCCAAGATAATTCTTTTGCTGCTAACCTTTTGTAAAGATCTTTTATGATAGGTTGATTTAAAAGAAGATAGGAGTAATCCATTTCAACATTCTTACCTTTATGTTTAACAGTAACTGTATCAAATCCCCTTAATGTCATATACCCATTAAAGTTCAATAAATCAGCATTGGTTAAATTAGCTTTTTGAAGTACTTGGGCTGTCTCATTATCTAATACAACGTTCTGTAATGAACCCATAACATCAGTTGTTGTATGGGAACCTATTTTTTGCTTAGCTAATTCACCAGTTGATGAGTATCCTGGGAATAGGGTTATTCTTTTTAAAGTTTGTTTTTTACCAGCTTCTTCATCTTTTTTAGAGAGTTTATTAAAGAACCCAATCTTTTCCTGCTCTTTTAATCCATGATTAATTGTTTGAATAGTTGATGTAGCTGTTACATATAGTGACATTATACCAACACCATCTTTAGCAGATGCAGCCCCTAAATATTTGAATGATTGATAAGAGAAATTAAAAGGAGACCAATTGGTGTCCTTATCTCCACTAATATCAAATATGATATTAGCCATATCCTTATATTTTTGGAATGTTAAAGCTTGAGTGATGTTTTTTTGGATAGCATCACTTTCAGACCCATAAACCGCTTTATATATCTTAATTCTATCATTTTGAAGGAGTTTCTTTTTATGTTCAGTTCTTAAATATTTTTCAATCTTATCTCTATTCTTAGCTTTATTTTTAATATAAATAAATACATCTAATTCTTCATCAGTTAAGGCTTTAAATTGGTCAAGTAAAGATAGTAACTTAATCACCTTACCCCCATTAAGAACATCTCCATCAGTAAGTAAATCTACAACTGCATAGAATAAAGAATCACCCCCTTTCAACCCTAAATCCAATAAAGATGCTAATGATGGTGTCATAACTCCAAAATCCTCTAATCTTTGGGTGATTATTTTAACAGCTTCTTTTAAGTTATCTTTAGTAATTGGAATTACCCCATTAATATAATCATCTTCAAAGAACTCAATTGGGATTTC
>CAMZNQ010000193.1 GCA_947313765.1 uncultured Sulfurovum sp. | reverse complement strand
TCATCATTAATAAAATTAATAGTAAAGTTGTTGGGAATTTTACTTTTTTTAAGTAATATTTTTAATATCTCTAATGAATTACTATCAAGATCTATAACATCAAGAATAACACTCTCTATATGCTCATATTTTTTAAATATTTGGGGCAAAAAGTTTCCAATTCCAACAGATGGCTCTAAAATTTTAATAACTTTTTTACCTTTAAATTCAGGTAATTTACTTATCACATTAAAAACAATATCTTCTCTTGTAAAATACGCTTTTGTCTCATTTCTCTTTAAATTAGAAAGTTCTGCGATATTATAAAGTATGTTAATATTTAACTTCAAAGGATTTTGTATTAAAAATTCTTTTAATACATCTTTTTCTAAAAGGTCATGTTCTTCAATTAGTTTATTAATTTCATTAATAGAAAACTTTTTACGATTAAGAGCTTGTTTTATATTTAATGCAATTTGTTCAAATATTTTAGTTGGAACAGCTTCTCCAATACATTGACGAATTTTTAACTCTTCTTCTTTTAAAAATTTTCTCTTTTCTTCAATAGATAATTTATTTAATCTTTTAAAATCCATACTTGACCAATTAAACTCATGGGGAATAGTCATCATTCTCATAATCTCTCTAATACTAAAAACTCTATTATCCGTTGGGTGTATTGTACTTTGACTAGATAAAATATCATTTCTAGTATGAATACAAGGAGCAACTCTATTCCAATACCATCTTGAATATTTATCCCCATTTTTATTTTGATTAAAAACAATCTTTCCATCTTTTATTTGATGTGGAATTCTGTGAGGTTCAGTGTTGTCAAATGCTGATTCACCCTCTTTTATATTTTCTATCCAAGATAACATTTTTTTATCATAACTTCTAAACGAATGGTAAATATCATTTTCATCAATCTCTCCCATAACAGATAAAGAGTTTAAATCTCCAATTAACTCTTTTAAGTTTTTTGCTTTCTGTTTTTTAGGAAACAGTTGATAAGGGCTAATATTAACCAAATCTTTTCTAACACCAATAACTAAAGTTCGTGTTCGACTTGAATGAGAGCCATAATCTCTAAAATTTACAATCTTTGATAATATATTATATTCTCCCTCTAATCTTAATTCTATAGCTTCTGAAATAGGTTTATCTTTATCATCAATATCCGTACAGATAGTATTTAAAAAAGCTCTTACATTTTCAAATATAAATATTTTTGGTTTGATTTTATCAACAATTTTAATGGATTCTACTACCAAAGAGTTTCTTTTTGTCTCATTTTTCTTTTTATGATTAGCAACAGACATGCCTTGACACGGAGGAGTTGCAATTAAAACATCTAAATCTTTAACATTACTATTTTCTAATTCTTTATAAATTTTATCTTGAATCGTACTACTTGCTATATCTCCATGAATATATCCTGTAGAAAAAATACACTTATTATTATATTGTTGTATTTTCAATCTTTTTTCTAAATATTCATTGGTCGCTATACATTTAAACTTCTGCTGTTTAAATCCATAACAACCAACTCCTGCACTAGAAAAAAGAGAAATATAAGTGAAAGCTTTTATTTTATTTCCTTTACTATCTAAATCATCTATAAAATCAAATAAACTTTTTGTTTTCATAAGCTACTCCTTTTTTTAGAATAAATTATAACAATAAAAAATTAATATATCTGAAAATATGGTAAATTATAATGTTTTATAAATCTAATTTTAACTGATTTTTATTCATAAAATAAAAATTCAATGGTATTTATATATTACTACGACTTTGCACCACTCTATTTATCTTCTCATAGAGAGATAGAACCTCATCTTTCTTTTCATAGTATGAGTTTTTATTTGCAATCAAGTGAACAGAGGAGTCCATAATATCTTCTGCTACTTTAAGTCCATTCTCTCTCATGGTTGCACCTGTCTCTACAATGTCAACAATTGCATCTGCTAAACCAACTAAAGGTGCTAACTCTATTGAGCCATATAGTTTAATAATCTCAACTCCTACAGCTTTTTTAGCAAAATACTGCTCTGTAATATTCACCATTTTAGTAGCTCTCTTAATATTTGGCTTACTCCAATCTCGTTCATCTTCATTTTTAATACCAATAGAGACTTTACACTTTCCCATCTGCATATCTAAAAGCTTTACAATATCTAACTCTTTTTCTGTGATAACATCAAGCCCAACAACTCCAATATCTGCAGAGCCATACTCAACATAGGTTGGTACATCTTGATTTCTTACATTTAAAAAACGGAAATCTCCAACCTCCATAATAAGCTCACGCCCCTCAAACTTAAACTCTCCACCAAATATTTCAGCAAATATTGCCAAAGTCTCCTCTGCTATTCTCCCCTTTGGAAGTGCTACTGTTAACATTCTCTACCTTTTTTAATTATATTAATCATACCCTGAAATATTAAGCTCTCATCAAAAATAGAATTATCAAAAAAAGAGGATATAAACTCTCCATCTCCACCTGATATATAAAGTTTTTTATCTGATTTATACTTATCTATGAGTATTTTTATAGATGAAATTATACCAAAACTTATTGCATCTTTTGTTGTTTTGGGTAACTCATTTAAAGATATGTCTCTATTAAACTCCACATCTAAAGCAGGTGATATAGAAGCATAAGCGTCAACATGAGCTTTTAAACCTAAAAGTAGAAATCCACCCACATATCTACCCTCCTCTACTACATCAACAGTAATAGCAGAACCTGCACTTACAAAAATTCCATTTTTATGAGATAAACATAGAGCCTTTCGGTCAACTCCCATTGTGGCATATTCATTCTCTATTGTTATCTCTTCTGATATATCTTCCCAACTATCTAAACTATTAAAATCATCTTTTAGTTGATGTTTTACACTTATATATTTTACATGTTTATCTGAATATTGTTCTATTGCCTCTTTATGGCTAAGATGTAATACCTCTTTACCATTATAGATATGTACTCTTGTATTTCCTATGTCTGCTAAAAGCATCCTAAACTCTCCTTTGGACTGTAACATTTTTAGGAGCAAATAGTTCTAAAGCCTTAGCCACCATCGGTTCTTCTAAAATAGTTCCCTCATCTTTCTCTTTAGCTGATTCAACTCCACCATCTTCAGGGGCAATACAAGAGCTTTTCATTGGAAGCTCTTCTTGTATAGTTTGATTTAGAATTTCATCTTCTATCATTGAGATTGGTTCAAGGAAATCTTCCATTATGATGCTACTTTCTTCTATGATACTATCCTCTTCCTCTTTCTGTAATGAAGATGGTAAATCCTCATTAAAAATATCATTTAGTATAGTATCAATTCCAAAAACCTCTTGAACAAATGTTCTAATAATCATCCATCTATTTTTTAGTAGAGTTCTATCTCTTTTAAAATCAAAAACTTTAAAGGTTAAAATATTATCTTCAAAAGATAGATAGCGTGTACTATGATTAAACCAATCTCCTAATTCATTATCATTATCATAGATTTTTAAAATTAACTCTTCAAAGAGTTTCTCTCCCATATCTAAGGGTTTTTTTTTATCCTCTTTCTCTATCTTAGGAGTTAAATTCTCTTCTAAAGAGGGTGCAGGAGGGGTTCTATTTACTACTATCCTACTATCTAAGGAGTCGATATCTCTTATCTCCAATCTATCCATCATCTTAAATAGAGTTAAACTTAAAACAAACTCTCCATCAGACCCCATGTTTAGTAAGGCTTTTGATTCGGATAATACCCTAAAAAATCGTTCAATTACCATTGGATTAATTTCATGAGAACCACTAAGAAGTATATCTTTCAAATATAGCGTTAACTCATCAATAACCATCTCAGATTCAAACTCTGATGAATCTTTAATAAACTCTAAAACTCTAACTTCATCTTTAGCAAATATATCATTGATTAAAGATTCTAAGATAGAGGGTTCTATAATTCCTAACATATTTGTAATGGTATTTAAATCTACAAAATTTTTAGAGTAGACAATAGCTTGGTCAAGAAGAGTTAATGCATCACGAACTGAACCAGCACTAGAACGAGCAATAATATCTAAAGCACTCTGCTCATACCCTATCTTTTCTAAGTTTAAAATATGTGCTAAATGTTTTGACATAAGCTCTTTAGGAATTTTTCTAAATCTAAAATGTTGCGTTCTACTTAAAATCGTAGCAGGTAACTTAAGTGGGTCAGTTGTTGCTAAGATAAATTTTACAAATGCAGGAGGCTCTTCAAGCGTCTTAAGTAGAGCATTAAATGCCTCTTTAGTCAACATATGAACTTCATCAATAATAAAAACCTTATATCGTGCCGATGCAGGTTTATATTTTGTATGCTCTATCAAATCTCGAATATCATCTATTTTACGATTTGATGCACCATCCATCTCTATAATATCCATATGTCGTGACTCATTTGCCATCATACAGTGAGAGCAAGTTTCACAAGGCTTGGAAGTTGTTCCTTTTTCACAAAGCAATGCCTTTGCAAAAATACGAGCTGTTGAAGTTTTTCCTGAACCTCTTAAACCTGAAAATAGATATGCATGAGAGAGTCTATCACTATCAAGTGCCAAAGAGAGTGTTTGAGAAACGGCCTCTTGACCAATCAAATCATCAAAAGATGAGGGGCGATATTTTCGTGCTAAAGCTAATGACACATAGAACTCCTAATATAAAACAATTATTAATATTGTAGTCAAATTTTACTTGTGGTATAATTTATAAAAAAATTATAAGGAACTAAATATGAGATGGGAAGACCGTGAACAGAGTAGTAATGTAGAGGATAGAAGAGAGAGTGGAGGTGGTAATCCTAATTTTAGTGGAGGAGGTAGAGGAATGCCATCAATGGGTACAATAATGTTTCTTTGGCCATTGGTTAAGCCTCTACTAAAAACAAAATTTGGTTGGGCAATCATAGCTCTAGGAGGATATGCTTATCTATCTGGATTTAATCCACTATCTAGCATAACTGGAGCAGGAGGCTCAACTAATACAACTATCAATAAAAAAGTTGATGATAAACAGGCACGTTTTATCTCAACTGTACTTCATGATACAGAAGAGGTTTGGAGAGAGATTTACAGAGAGCATGGAGCTAAATATAGAGAACCAAAAATGGTGCTTTATAGAGGTTCAACAACAAGTGGATGTGGTCATGCCTCTGCACAGATGGGACCTTTCTATTGTCCTGCAGACCAAAAAGTATATCTTGATTTAGGATTTTTTAATGAGTTGGCAAAACAACATAATGCAAGAGGAGATTTTGCACAAGCTTATGTCTTAGCACATGAGATAGGACACCATATTCAAAATATGCAAGGGACTTTAAGTAAGGTTCAAAATTTAAAACAGCAAGTTCGTGGAGAAGCAGAAGCAAATAAACTTCAAGTAAAAGTTGAACTTCAAGCCGACTGTTATGCTGGTGTTTGGGCAAATAGAGCAAATAAAAGATTTAATATATTAGAAGAGGGTGATGTAGAAGAGGCTCTAACAGCAGCATCTGCTATTGGCGATGATACACTACAAAAACAGGCACAAGGTTATGTTGTACCTGATGCATTTACTCATGGCTCTTCAAAACAGAGAGTTGAGTGGTTCAGAAAGGGTCTAACAACAGGAGATATTAAAAGTTGTAATACAGGTATATGAACCTAGGGGACAATGTCTCCCCTCTACTTATATTTTAGACTTAGCGTAAGAAATCCATTTTGAAAAATTTTTTGGACCAAAATAACCTTCTGCTGTTGCCAGTGAAGTTCCATCTGCTCTCATAAAGTAGACAGTTGGAGCATACTTAGGATTCAATCCATAACGTTCTGCTTCAGGACTATCTTTTTGAACTTTAACCCAAACAAAATTAGATAGAGCTTTTTCTATTTTCTCTGATTTAAAGGTCTCTTTTCTCATCTTCTTTGACCATTTAGAACTCTCTTTATCAACATAAATCATCAACTGCTTTCCTGTTTGACTTGCATAATCCTTTGCTGATTCAACATCATACATCCAAACATCACTTTTAGTAGTTGATACAATTGAAGGAGTATGAGAAGTTGAACTCATTCCCAATTTAGCTTTACTATCATCAACCCAAAGATTAAAATCATCCTTTCCTAGATAACCTTTAACTGTATTTATAACTTTAAATTTTGGTGAGATAAAATAGATAGTAGGGGTATATCTTACAGAAGGAAGATATTTTTTAGCCTCTTTAGAGTTTTTATCTGCAACTACAAAAAGAAAATCTTTAATATTCTCTTTTACGGACGAATCACTCAATGTTGTCTCTTTCATCTTTGCACAGTATCGACACTGTTCTGCTTTAACATAGACCATAACAGGTTTATGCTCTTTTTTTGCTTTTAACAAAGTATCTTTCAGGTCTCCTGCAACCATTATTACAGGTAAAAATAAAAAAAGTGTAATTTTATTCATTTTAATCATCTCCATTCCATTATTTATTTTTAATAATTAATAGTGTATTATCATTATCTTAAAAGTATAATTTAGTTTAACATTTATTTTATATTTTTTGCATTTTTTGATACAAAAAAGCAACTAAATTGTGTTAAATTATTTTTTTTTACTTTTTTAAGTAAATCATTACAAAGGAATAGAGATGAAACATATCATTTCAAAATTTTTTACAATAGTTGCAATAGGCACATTAGTTTTTATATCTACTGTTAATGCACAAGAGGCTAAAAAAGATAAGAAAGAGGAACTTATACCTAAAGTAACACTCCAATCAGATGCAAATAAAACTAAAAATTCAAAACTAAAAGAGGGAAAAGCTTGTAATTTTGATGATTTAGAAGAGGCAGAGGGAGAAGAGTTTACAGAGATTCCAATGGCACAAACAATACCATGTAAAGATGTTGACTGTAAAAATCTAAAACCAGCAGTTTTACAAAAAGATAACTATAGAAAATTACCTGATGAAAAAACCATAAAAGGTTGTGATTAATTTTCCTAAAAGTCAAGTTTTCTACTTTACTTGACTTTATACTCTTTCTTGATATAATCCCTATAAAAAAACTAGGGTCTATAATATCGTGAACTTTGAAACTTATCCATTTGAAAAACTAAATAATCTCTTAAAAAAAATAAATCCAAACAGTAAATACTCTGAACTTAGCCTAACTATTGGAGAGCCTCAATTTGAGACACCTCAATTTATTATTAATGAGTTGAACAACTCTGCACATCTATTAAATAAATATCCTAAAACATCTGGAGAGACTATTTTACGAAAAGGTATGCTACAATATCTAAAAACTCGTTTTAATTTAGAACTCTCTAATGAACAGATTATTCCAACTTTTGGAACAAGAGAGGTTCTCTTTAACTTTCCACAGTTTCTTCTGCATAATATTGAAAACTCTGTGATGGCTTATCCAAATCCCTTTTATCAAATTTATGAAGGTTCTGCAAAAGCAACTAACTCTGAAGTTATATATATGAACTTAACTAAAGAGAATGATTTTCAACCTACTATATCAGAAAAAGATTTAGATAGATGTGATTTTGTAATTATCAACACACCAAACAATCCAACATCATCTGTAATAACAATGAATGAGCTAAAGAGATGGGTTAAACTTGCACTAAAACATGATTTTATCCTCTTAAATGATGAGTGTTATATTGATTTATATTTAGATAAACCCCTACCCTCTCTATTGAATGCAAGTATTGAGGTAGGGAACTATGATTTTAAAAATATATTAGTCATAAACTCAATCTCAAAACGCTCCTCTGCCCCTGGTTTGCGTTCAGGATTTATTGCAGGAGATGCAAAAATATTAAAAGAGTACATGACTTATAGAACCTATGTGGGTTGTGCCTCTCCTCTACCCTTGCAACATGCATCAGCTATTGCTTGGGCAAACCAAGAGCATGTTGATATTTTTAGAGCTAAATATATTAAAAATTTTGAGATTGCTAAAGAGATTTTAGGATTAAATCCTCCAGAAGCAACTTTTTATATTTGGCTAGAGGTAGATAATGAAATTGAGTTTACTAAAAGGTTATATCAAGAGTATAATGTCAAAGTGATTCCTGGCTCATTTTTAGGTCGAGAGGGTCAAGGAGAGGGATTTGTACGATTAGCACTTGTCCATGAAGAAGAGAAGACAAGAGAAGCGTTAGAGAGAGTTAAAAAAGCACTAAATTAAAGATAAAGGAAAAGTATGCAACAACAAGATATTGATATAGAGGCGTTAAAAAAAGATGAAGATTTCTTAGCAAATCTAAAAACAATTGAAAAAGAGATGAAAAGTGAGAATAGTATTGATAAAGGGTACAAACTTTTAGGTAGTAAACTTGCCATTGAAGCTTCTGAAGATGAGATTAATGATATTTTTACATTTATTGTAAATGTAGCCTTTGACCGTTTAGCAGAGTATCTAACTCAACATAAAAGTTTTAGTATGAGTGACCCTGAAGAGTTAGCAACAGCTAGAGCTATTTATGAACATGGTATTCAAAGATATAGTGAAAATGATAAAAAAGGTGCAAAAGAGATTTTTTTAGTTCTACACCACACAATAGACGATGAAGAGTTAAAAGATTCAATGATGATACACGCTTGTGCTGTTATGGCAGGAAACTCATTTGAAGAGTTCATAGAAAACATAGCTGAAACATCTGCAATAGATGAGACTAGCCCAACAGCATTCTTTATTCAAGATTTTGTTCAACCAAAAGATATATTTTTACAGATGTTTGGACAATATGTAAAAGAGGGAAAAGAGGAGTTAAAAGTTTTAGAGGAGAAAAAATAAAAATGAAAATACACTTTATAGGAATAGGAGGGATTGGTCTCTCTGCATTAGCAAAACTTTTAGCAAATGATGGTCATCAAATTTCAGGTTCAGACATTAAACAGACAGAAATTACAGATGATTTAGCTCTAAATTTTGGAGCTAAAATAACCATACCTCATCATGCAGATGCTATCGAAGGGGTTGATAGAGTTATCTATTCGGCTGCTGTTCGTCCAAACAATCCAGAGTACCAAAGAGCTAAAGAGTTAGGGATTAAATTGCTTTCACGAAAAGAGTCTTTAATCTCTATCTTAGGAGATAAAGAGGTCTATGCTGTTGGTGGAGCACATGGTAAAAGTACCACCTCTGCGATGCTATCGGCTATTATTCCAAACTCTAATGCTCTTATTGGGGCTATTTCTAAAGAGTTTGGCTCAAATGTTCGACATGCAGAGAATAATAGAGTTGTATTTGAAGCAGATGAGAGTGATGAGAGCTTTTTAAATTCTAATCCTTATTTAGCAATAGTAACAAATGTTGAACCTGAACATATGGAGTATTATGAGTATGATGAAGAAAGATTTTATAATGCTTATCGAAACTTTTTAAATCTTGCAGATATTCGTATTATCAATGCAGAAGATGATTTTTTAAAATCTTTAGAGATAGAATCTATTAAACTATATCCTAGTATAGATATTAAAGATATAGAGTTTGTATTGGTCAATGGAGAGCCTTATACAAAGTTTAACCTCAAAGAGTATGGTGAATTTGAAGTATTTGGTTTTGGCAACCATATTGCACTTGATGCCTCTTTAGCCATTTTAGGTGCATTGGAGATTGGTGAAAAGGTTGAAAATATCAGAACTAATCTTCTAAACTACAAAGGAATTAAAAAACGTTTTGATATTATTCAAAACCAAGAGAATTGTGTAATCATAGATGATTATGGACACCATCCAACAGAGATAAAAGTAACAATTCAATCACTACAAGCCTATAAAGAGTTAAGAGGATTTAATAAGCTAAATGTTATTTGGCAACCACATAAATATAGCCGAACTATTGATAATCTACCTGCATTTGTAGAGTGTTTTGAAGGAGTTAATGAACTAGTTATTTTACCTATCTGGTCAGCAGGAGAACTTGAAGTAGATATTGACCTAAAAGGTGCATTTAGTAGATATAAACTATATATGGCAGACAGAGTTACAAAAAAAGATGGTATAGTTCAA
>CAMZNQ010000192.1 GCA_947313765.1 uncultured Sulfurovum sp. | reverse complement strand
ATTAAGACGGAAACTTTCATAGGGTGATGGTAGATAGCATAATCCTCTATGACGAATATGAAAATTTACTCGCTCCCATCGCTCTTGCGTGGGAGTGTATATGAGAAGTAGATGTGCAAGAAATAGTACTTTTCGTATGCGTTCCCATCGAGGACGGATTGGAACGAGTTAAACAGTTTCTTTATTATCTATTTTCGGATTAGTAAAAAATAGTTCATTTTTCCCACAATTTTCACAAACTTGATAAAAAGATAATTTTCTTTTTTTGAGTTTAGGCTTACAGCTTTTATCTTTACATTTTAAAGCAATAGAACTGTTTCCATCACAAGCTAGACATTTAAAATAGTAACTATACTTTCCATATCGTATTTCAATATTAGAGCTTTTACATTTAGAGCAAAGAGGTCTCTCTTTGATATGAGCTTGAATAGGTTTATTAGGTATGTTCTCAGAATTTTTAGCATCTTTTTTGATGGGATATTTCTTTAAATAGTCAAACTTTTTAGGTTTATGACTTTTTATCAAAAAGTTAGCAATCTCTTCAACTCTTTTGAAATTCATAACCCCTCCAATTGATTTAAATACTTCAATTGCTCCCATTTTATCAATATTCTTGATTCTTTCTGTTCTAAATGAATCAGCTCTAGCAAAACCTTTTGGAAGTTTTTGATTACTTATGGTTGTTTTGGGATTAATAAGTACCATTGAGCTAATGGGAATTCCAAAAAGTTTATGGTTAGATGATAGCTCCATAGTCTCTTTTAAAAACTTTTTTAAAACTTCGATATGTCTGTTATTTTGTTCTATTGGATTTGGAAAAGTTTCAATTTTTTTACCATACTCAACATCAAGTGAACCATCATTTTTAATAGTTAACTTACCACCCTAGCTTTTACTCTCTAAAGTTTCAATTCCAAATCTATTTATAATAATATGGTCTATTTGAGCAACTTGTCCATTGTACTCAATACGTATATCATGAAGTAAAACATTATGCTTGTTATCCTTAAATCCAAAATCTAAATAGTAAGCATTCTCTTTTTCAGCTTTATATCCATTTTCAACTCTTGTCAAATCAGTCTTTATAAGGCTTTTTTGTTTTGGGTTATTACTTTCTTTTAGTAGCTTTTTAAGTTGATTAATCTCTTCTACTTTAGAATCTATCTCTTTGAGTAGCATCTTTTTACCTTTTATATATTTTAAACAATATTGTTAGTTTATATATTATATTTAAAATTTATTAAAGTTTAGGATTGATTTGATAAATTAGGTTTTAAGGTAGTAGATATGGAAGATTAGAAAAAGATAAAGAAATATACACACCCCAAGATTAAATCCCCATAATATATAAGCTAACCTTATCGACCAAAAAAATTAAGACGGAAACTTTCATAGGGTGATGGTAGATAGCATAATCCTCTATGACGAATATGAAAATTTACTCGCTCCCATTGTTCCTGCGTGGGAGTGTATATGAGAAGTAGAAGTAGAAGAAATAGCACTTCTCGTATGCGTTCCCACCGAGGACGGATGGGGAATGAGTAGAAATTGATAAGCTTTCCTTTTTCCACAACTACCAGTTGTAGAATATATATAAGATGACAGTAAACATTAAATCCTTACATCTAAAAAATCCTATAATTTGAATAGATTAGTAGGGGGCTATTGCCATCGCACCAATAAAAATGTCTATAAATAAAAAACATGATTTATAAATATTGATGAGGAAGTACCTGCAAAAATTAAATATAATGATGCCCTTTTCATCAAAAAATAAGCTTAAATAGATTAAACTGTATACACATTAACCATACAAAAAGGATTTTTATGAAAAGTGCAGTAGTAAATGCAAGAATGGAGACAGAGTTAAAATCAGAAGTTGAAGCTATTTTTAGACAGCTAGGGATGAATACTACCCAAGCCATCACTATGTTTTTTGAACAAGTACGACTACATAGAGCTGTACCCTTTCAAATTAAACTTCCAAATGAAGAGACAGTAGAAGCAATGAAAGATGCCTTAGCAGGTAAAAATATGGAAACGGTCTCTATGGATGAGTTAATTAGTCAAGCTAGAAGTCGAGTTAAATGATTGAA
>CAMZNQ010000191.1 GCA_947313765.1 uncultured Sulfurovum sp. | reverse complement strand
TAATTGCCCTACTATTTTGGGATAAAAATGCACTTTTGAAATTTTACAATTTTGGAAAAAAGCACGACAGCCCCAATGCAGGTCATCCTATCTCTGCTATGGCACTCTGCATTGGTGTGAAGTTAGGTGGAGATACTGCCTACTTTGGGAAGATAAAAAAGAAAGCCTATTTTGGAGAGGGGAGAGTTGAGATTACTAGAGGTGATATTAGAAAAGCCCTCTCTTTTCAATGGCGATTAGATATGTTACTAATTATGCTTTTAGCTCTGCTTGGAATATCAACCTATTTCTAAACATTCCATGAAGATACGTTCCAAAAACCTTACCCTTTGCCCAAGAGCCAAAAACACCTTTCCCCTCAGGAGTTTTAGAAAGTTTATCAAAAGCAGACGTTAAAGCTTTTTGGGTTGGCTTGGTATAGTGAAAAGCGTGACCTTTTAGACCTTGCTCATTATAATAATACCCCAAACGATTAAAACGGCTATCAAGGGTAAAATCTATATCTAAAATTCCACTCATCTTTTTATCATCAACACCATTACTTAGATAAAGAAGACCTGCACACTCGGCATAGATAGCTTTTGTTTTGGCATGTTCTATAAGCGAGTTTTTAAAGATATTAGCGTTTTTAACTCTCTCATATGCTTCATCTGTTTCTACATAACCACCACAGATATAGACGCTATCACAATCATTAGGAATAACTTCGTCTTTAGTTGAGTCTACCAAGACAACTTCATCATAAAGCTCTTTTAAAAAGTTTAGATTGTCATAATATAAAAAAGAGAAATTTTCATCGTTAACTATGGCTAGTTTTTGATTGATTTTAAAAATAGTTGGAAATGGGTAGGGACAACCCCCTGTGGTTGTCCGAATATTAGCACTGTGCAGATGATTTAATTTCTCTATATCTATATGTTCTAAAACCTCTTTACTTATCTGTTTTATTTTAGACAAATCTTTTAAATCAAGCCCCAAATGGGTATCGTTTAGAGCAGGAAGTTTTTTTTGAATCCATCCCAAAACTTCAATACCTACATGGTCAGCTTCAATCTGATTTTTAATAAGCATATAGTGCATCTTAGAAGAGAGATTATTTAAGACCACACCCTTAATAGTATTGTCAGGTTTATACTCCAAAAGCCCTTTTAATACAGCAGAAATAGTAATGTAACTGCCACCTCCATCAAGTACCAAAATAGTTGGTATATTGAGAAGTTTACTCACCAAGTAGGCAGAACACCCCTTGTTGTCTCCATCATAAAACCCCATTACACCTTCAAGTATAGCCACCTCTTTATCTGCATAGTGAGCATAAAGCCAACTTACTTGCTCCTCATTCATAATAAAACTGTCTAAGTTCACAGAGTCCGTTCCACAAACTCTCTTATGAAACTGAGGGTCAATAAAATCAGGACCAATTTTAAAAGGTCGAACAGACTCTTTAAAATGGTAGAGTAGGGCAGTTGTAAGTATAGTTTTACCTTGATTTGAGGCTGTTGCTGAAATACAAAAACGTAACATCTACTCTTTGAGTTCCCCACTCATCTCATATTTGTTCAGGTAGCCACGAGGGGTCAAAACCATTCCATTAGAGGTGTGTCGTGTTTGAGAATTACCAATAATAATAAGTGTAGACATCGTAATTTCAGGGTGTTCTATATCTTGTGCTATCAAATCTGTGGTTGTGGTCACCGTTATTTTCTCGTTGTCACGACCCACATGAGAAGCAATAATCGCTATTCTCTCCTCTCCCTCACTCAATGCTTTTAAAAAGTTCTGATAAGGCAAAATCCGTTTTTTAGACTTAGGATTATAAATCCCTAAAATCATATCGGCATCAAAGGAGTTTCTAACCCTCTTGTCTATCAGATTAATATCGGTCAACTTATCAGAGAGAGAAATCACTGCAAAATCTTGACTAATGGGTGCTCCAATTCGTGAAGCTGTTGCCAAAAATGAGGTCACTCCTGCAATGGAAATAACCTCTATTTCGTCCCACAACTTCTGCTCGTCCATTAGTTCAACTATCAATGTTGCCATTCCAAAGACATTTACATCACCATTAGAGATAATACAAGTAGTCTTCCCCTCTTTAGCATAGTTAATCGCCTCTTGACATCGTGCTATCTCTTTGGTCATCCCTGACATAAACACGGGTTTGTCACCTATAAGTTCTTTTAACTCTTTGATATAATTACGGTACCCCACCACTGCCTCACACTCATCTAGTGCTTGAAGTGCTTCTGTGGTCATGTACTTTGTGCCACCTGCACCTGAACTTAATATGTATAGTTTTTTTGCCATTATATTGCTCCTGCAATTGTTATTTTTTGATTATAAACCTCTTTTTTGATTATAAGCTCTTTATACTTTGAGCCTAAAATAGCACTGGGTTCAGCCACCCCTTTAAGCCCAAAGAACTTAGTAGAAGCCGACTTAGAAAACTCATTTTCAAGAGCGTTTATAGCACCTTTTTCATAAAATTGTATATCAAAACTGTATTTTTTAGCAAACTCCAACAAGCCCACTTCATCTGCTTTGGCTTCAAAAGAAGCAATGTTTTTGACATCTTGCATAGTTAAATTGTATTTCTCTAAAAAAAGTTGCACACTCTCTTCTATCTCTTCAAATGTAGTATCTCTATTACACCCAATGCCCAAGTAAACTTTAGGTCGCAAAGTTAAAGATTCAGAATGCACAGTAGGGCTTATAACCACTGTATCTAAATCTATGTTATCAAAACCTACCAACTCTAAATTATCTCTAGTGGAAATATTTTCAAAAACAGTTCTATAAGTAGCCACTTTAACCATCTGTTTGTTAAGTAGTCGGTTAGAAATTTTTGCTAATGCCTTTAAGTTCTCTATCTTCCAGTCATTTTTCTTTGCCAACATCTCAAATGCCAAAGTATTGGTTTGGTCAGTAGCAGTAGAGATAAAATTAACACAGTTAGGCAGAGCATTAGCAATGTTATCAGCCAATTCATTTGCCCCACCCAAATGACCACTAAGTAGAGGTACTATCTTGTCTAATGCTAAATTTATAACTATTACGGCAGGGTCTGTGGCTTTATCTTCTAACAAGGGGGCTATCTTCCGAACGACAGCGCCCATTGCCAATATGCAAATAATGGCATCATACCCTTTCCATGCAGGAACAAGTATATCATCTAGTTTTTTATAAAGAATTAACTCTTCTAAATTGTGTGTTAAATCTTTTTTTCCATAGACATCGACTTCATACTCTTTTAAGTAAGGGAAGAGTTTACACGCCGAGTTTAGGCTTGGTTGGTTTATGGTCACTATGGCTATTTTCATCTTTTTAATCCTTTATCCAAGAGACAATCTCTTGATGTTTTTTCTTTTTTTCCCATTGAAGTGTTTCTAATTCAGGCTCCTCTGGAAACTCTTTGACATACCCAAC
>CAMZNQ010000190.1 GCA_947313765.1 uncultured Sulfurovum sp. | reverse complement strand
CCTCTGTTGATACTCTATTGATATTATCTGGTTGAAACCATTTTAGAGGATTGTGAGATAGGTTAACTTGTGTTGAAGCAATAAGTGATAGCACAACAATAAGAAAACTACCAACAAGAATGGATTTTGTATATTTAACAGGGATTATAGATAAATTTTTCATGAGATTATCCATCTTTCCTGCTTTACTTTTAGCTTTTGGTTTTAGTTTTGTAATGGTTAAAAGAGCAGGTAGAAGTGTTAAAGTCAAAATTAGTGAAACCATAACACCCAATGATGCAAATGTACCCAAATCTGAAATGGGTGCAACCTCTGACCCTGCAAAAGAGCCAACTCCAATTGCTGTTGTAATAGAGGTCATTGCAATTGCCAAACCAGAGTGTTTAAGGGTATAGCTAAGTGCCTCTTTTTTATCTCCTGTAGAGTTAAACTTATCAAAAAATATAGACAAAATGTGAACAGTAGCACCAACAGAAACAGCCAATAGAAGAGAGGGAACAATCTGTGTTGGTAGTTTAACTGCCACACCTGCCCATGCCATTGCTCCAACAGTTGTCAAGAGAGATAGAAGAATAACAAGTAGAGGATAGAAAACAGCAGAGGCTCTTTTAAACACAATAAATAGGAAAACCATAATAATCAAAAATGTAATACACATAAATTTTCGCATATCAGCTTTCATTTGTGCTCTTAGTGCATTATTAACAGCAGGAGAACCAGCAATATAGATGGTTAAACCCTCTGTTCTGTACTTATCTGCTATTTTAGTAATTGCATCTAAAAGTTCATGATTCTCTTGGTCTGTTAAAAACTTCTTTTCAACTTTACTATTTTCAGTTCCACTATCTTCAAATCCATCATTAAAATCATCTTCCACAGAAACTTTCTGTTCTCCCTCATGAGAGTAGGCATCAGTCTCAATAATAATATTGGTCATAGTACCCTGTTTGTTGATAAGTAAGTCTTTGTAGAAATGAGAAGATAATGCTCTTTGTTTAATACTCTCTATCTGCTCTTTAGTTGTAGGAAATGGCTCTAGTAGGTCATCTGTAATGAGTTTATCTCCATCTCCTCTTGTATTTCGTACATTATATAGAGATGTAACATCATCTATATATGGAACTTTTGACTCTATCTCTTTATGTAAATCTCTCAATTTAGTTAAAAAATTTATGGTGAATATATTTTTATCTTCAATTGCTAGAACAATACGCTCATCACGTCCAAACTGGTCACGAAATTTATTGTAGGTCAACAATACAGGGTCATTAGGGTGCATAAACCCCTCTGTGGATGTATCCATCTTAATTTTAGGAATATGTGAAATTGGAAAGGCTAAAAGAATAGCCAAAACCAAAAGTACTTTAAAGGGATTGTCATAAATAAATGAGCCAAAGCGACCCATTAAGTTT
>CAMZNQ010000189.1 GCA_947313765.1 uncultured Sulfurovum sp. | reverse complement strand
CTTCTCTTCTATCTTTGACATGGTATGCTTGCCATAAAGCAAGGTCACTTGCTCTAGTTGCTATAACTAATCTATTCAAAAAATCTCCCCTTTATTTAAATAAGTCACCAAAGAACTCTTTTACAGAGTCAATGATGCCTGTAGTTCAGTGGTGTTCTGGTGCTTTTGTCTCTTCCTCTTTTGGTGCATCATAGAATGTTCTATATTTTTTTCTACTTGGATCCCAAACACCATCAATATATATAGTTGGTGTACCTGATATCATAGATTTTGTAGACATCTCTTTGTCAAACTTCAAATCTTTATTTACTGCATCTGCATTTATCTGCTCTTCCGTAATATTTAAATTATACTTTTTATTTAGTTTAGCCAACACTTTAGTAGCATTTACCTCTCTAGGGTTAATCTTAAACGCATACATATCTATAACTTTTTTAAAGTTACCTTTTTGTTGCTCTGTAACCATTGCTCTTGATATAATATCTGAAACAGGATGTATTCTTAGTAGAGGGAAATGGTAGTAATATAGTGCAAAAGTTTTTGGGTTTTCTACAGTTGCTTTATATAACTTAGGAACTATAGTTTGACAAAATGGACACTGTGGGTCTGAAAATACAACAATCTTATGTTTTGCATCTTTATTACCTGCAATTAAATGGTGTTCATCATAAACCTCTTTTTTAAGCTTAGGCTTTAAAATTCGTTTATAATCTTCTCCTGTTTCCATATTAATCAATGTAGGAGCAAAATATCCATCTTTTACAAAAAGTGTTTCAGGTACGGTTACTTTATCAAAAATGGTTTTTGATTTTTTAACATTGGCATGAATATTGACAAAATATACCTCCCAACCTTTTGGCTTGTCTAAAGCTTTAGTTTCAATAATATCAACACTATCAACCTTAACCTTATCATTTTTAACCATATGGTGTTTAATATAATCTGTTACATCATCTACATCCATACCTGCATTAAGAGTTAGAGTTGCGAGAGTTGCTAGACTCAATAATTTCGACATCAATGACATCATCATCTCCTTGTTTATCTATATTGTTTTTATTTTTATTTTTTATTTTTGACATTGTACCACCTAATTGTAAATAGAAAGTATATGATAGTGCAATTAATCCTAAAATATCAGAAAATACCCCTGGAATAATTAAAAGTATCGCTCCGAGAAAATATGAAGTTGCAGAATCATGAAAACTCTCCAAGCTTAGATGCCCCTCTGATAACTTACCCATACTCTTTTGCAGAGTTGTTGCAGAGTTATTGATAAGAGCCATACCTATCATAAATGTTATCAATATCCAAAGCACTACACCAAAAAAACCGATGGAAGAGCCAACAGCCAATGAGAAATATAGCTCTAAAAGGAGATAGGGAATTAATATAATCATTGTTTTAACTCTCCTAATATAGTCTCAACTACTCTATCTAACTCTACTGACTCTTTTGTTAAACCATCTCTTCTTATAAGCTCAACTCTACCCTCTGATATATCATTACCAACAATAAGAGCATAAGGAAGACCAATAAGTTCAAAATCTTTAACTTTTACACCAAAACCTGTTTTTTTATCTGCTCTATCATCTAAAAGTACATCAACTCCTTTAGATTTCAACTCCTCATAAAGCTTTTCAGCCACTTCCATCTGTTCACTATTTTTAGCTTTAGCTACAATAATATCAACAGTAAATGGAGCAGACTCTTTTGTCCAAAGACACCCTTTTTCATCGTGATTTTGTTCAATAATCCCTGCAAGTAGACGGCTAACACCAATTCCATAAGTCCCCATGACAAATGGTTCAAGCTTTTGATTTTCATTTAAAAACTCTGCTTTCATCGGTTTTGAGTAGGTTGTTCCTAACTGGAAAATGTGTCCTGCCTCTATCCCTTTGGTTTGACTCAATACTCCTCCACACTTAGGACAACTCTTCTCATCTTCTGCAATCACTTCAACATTTGCTCCAAAGTCACAAGAGTCACAAACCATAATGGTATCTTCTCCTGAGTCTGCTAAAATCATAAACTCTTTAGACCCTGCTCCACCTATTGCTCCTGAATCTGCCTCCACAACTTTAAAATCTAAACCTAAACGGGTAAAGATTTTTTTATAAGTCTCCTCCATAAGAGCAAACTCTCTCTCCATATCTTCTGTTGTTGCATGAAAACTATAGGCATCTTTCATGAGAAACTCACGACCTCTCATAAGTCCAAATCTTGGACGAACCTCATCTCTAAATTTCCAATTAATTTGATAGACATTTAGAGGAAGTTGTTTATATGACTTAACTGTTTGACGAACCAAATTTACCATCGCCTCCTCATTTGTCGGACTTAGAGTAAAATTGTTTTCATGTCTATCTTTAAAACGTAGCAACTCTTTACCAAACTTATCGGCACGACCTGTCTCCTCCCAAAGAGTAATAGGCGTTACCATTGGTAGATGAACCTCATTGCACCCTGCCTTATCTAACTCATCTTTTACAATAGCTCTAACTCTATCTAGCGTTATCTTTCCAAGTGGTAAGAAGTTATATAGTCCACTTCCCCCAGAAGCCTGAATAAATCCAGCACGAAGCAATAATATATGCGATGTCAAAACAGCATCGCTTGGTGCTTCTTTCATGGTTGGTATTAACATTCTAGAAAATCTCATTTTTGGTATCCTTTTTCAAACATAATTAGCATTTTTTAATTTTCGCTTATTATATCTAATGTATCTAACGAGAAGTTAAAAGGGGTTTTTAGTTTTATTATAAACAGAAACCGTACGAATGTATTGTTGTATAGCATCTCTGAAAATTTCAATAAAAGTATCATCAAATTTTTTTAAAAATATATGGAGATATTTAATAATAAATTTACGAACAGCAATAAACTCATTTTCGTCATTAAAGAAACCTACTATTTTACTATTCATACTCTCAGAATACTCAATATTATTCTTAGCTAAAAGAAAAAGTTCATCAGTAATATTTCTAAAATCTTTAAAAACTTTAGCTCGTCTTTGGACTAACGCATTTTGATTTAAGTCACTATATTTTATAGTATAAACCATTCTATGACTGTTTAACACTTTATCAAAAACAATTATTTTTCCGTTAAGGTCAAACCTAAACATATTTTCATAATCATCTATTTCAGGATGTAAAAATTTTGGTTTCTCTATTCTGTTAATTATTTTCGTACTATATTGTAACTTTTGAAGCGTTCTTATCTTTATCTACCATACTATCTCCTTCAAAATTATTTGATTTTGTAGTGTTACATATATCACAAATAGGCAGAAGATTACTCCAACTA
>CAMZNQ010000188.1 GCA_947313765.1 uncultured Sulfurovum sp. | reverse complement strand
GGGGCTTGTTCAAGTGATAATCCACCTTGGCTAAACATCCAATAACTCCTCTAATGAAACTTCCCTATTTTTACTAATAAGTATATGCCATATCTCACTACTATCTTGATGTGTAATATAGGAAAACCCTTTCTCTTTTGCAATCTCTAAAAGAGGAATAGGTTTTTTAATATTTAACATATATAGATATTCATCATTTGTCATACTTTGAAGATGGGATAGAGAGATTTGCAATGGTTTAGGATATTCCATCTCCCTTGCATCCATAAAGACTCTATTCATTAAAAACTCTATTCATCATCTTCAATTAAAGCTCTATGGCTTTCATCTCTTCTAGGGTCTTCTCTTTTTTATCTTGAGGAATCATTCTATCGCACATAGCATATAGCATCTGCTCCTCTTTCATGTTGTGTTGTTGAAGAAGAATCATCATAGATTCTGCCATAGAGAGATAGGCATCACTATCTTTACTCTCAATAGCCCCTGCCATTTTTCCAATAAGCCCTCTAACCTGCTCATGCTCATGACGCATAACCATTGTAGGACCCTCTTTACTTCCTGAAATCTCTTCAAATGTAGGAAAAAGAGAATCCTCCTCTCTCTTAAAGTGTTCTAGTGTCTCATTGGCAAATAGAAGAAACTCCTTCTCTGCCTCTTCAAAATTGCCATCTATTACAGATTTCTCTGCTGTTGAAAATAGCTCATCACACTCTCTATGTTCATTTCTCATATAGCTTGAAATTATCACAATTACATCCTTTTTATTTCACAAAAAAAATTATATAACAATATTAATTGTAATATCTTGATATATGTCAAGAATAATCAAATTTTATCTACTACTTTAATCCCTAGAATATCTAAAGATTTTTTTTGATTTCTTTAATAGAAAAGCATATACTCTTTTTTGGAGTAATCTCTTTAACTTTTTTTTCAAACTTATCAAAAGAAGTATTAGAATCTATTACATCATCATTAAAAGGATTTAATTTATTTAAGGTTGAAATAATATGTGCACTACTGTTATTTACGAGATAAAGTCTATTGCTATTATCATTATCCAAGCATTTATTCCAATCCGTTCTAAATTTTGACCACTTATCCTTTTCATCTAAAATCTTTTTTTCAATTTGATTAGAGATGTTGTTAGGTTTTGGATTATTTTTATCAACAAATCTTATAACAAATATTGATATTATTATTAATAAAAAGATAAATAAGTATATTATTATATTTTTGTTAACTTTTTTAGAGTTTGAAATATAAAATGTAACATCTGTTATTTCTCTCCCAAAGCTATCTTTACCATCTATATATTTAAATGAAATAGTATGCTCTTTATAGAGAAGAGATTTTGGTCTCTTCTCCACAAAAGAGTGATAATTTTTTTTTAAATATTCAAAGATTTCTTTATTTAGGTTTTTATCTGCTTCCCAAACAGATGATGCTCCATCTTTCCAATAATGTTTAACTTTGTAATTTGCCATTTCTATTGATTCCTCTGAATTTCAATAAAATAACTATGTCCTATATATTTAGATATTTTGTAGCCATTGTAAATATTAATCAAATCATTTTTCTTTAGTGTAAAGTTCTTTTTATACTCATCATCTTTTGTAATATCTTCTTCAATAACTTTTACATCATTCTTTCTATTTACTTTAAGTATATTTTTTATATTTTTCCAAGTCATTGTACTTATATCTCCATCTTTCAAGCAACTATCCCTTTTATCAAAATGGTAAACTGTACTATTGATTCTTAAAATAATATCATCTTCTCCATCACATTCAAAACCTAAAAGCTCATCATTAGTCTTTCCTCCTTTAGTTTTAAAGGAAATAATAGGATTTAATATACCTCCTTTAATAACAGAATTATATTTTTTAAACTCTTGTCTATTTTTTTCTAGTTCACTTTTATTTTCAATACTTAATAGTGGAGTATAAGATATTTTTTGAATACTATTTTTCTTTAAAGATTCTATTTTTTTAATCATATTACCTTGGTTCTTTAATTCAGCTATATCTCTTATTGAAGATATATTTTTTAATAACTCTTCAACCTTTTTATTAAATTTATTGTCTAATACCCTTCTTGTTTGGCTCATAGCCTCTTTAGAGAATTTTGTATTCCAATTTTGTTCGGTATAATTAATTGCTTCAATAAATATAGAATTTTTAAGGTCATACACAAAATCGCTATATGAGATATTAGCACTAATTGACTCTTTTTTAGATTTTAGTGCTTTTCTAATTTCAGGTTGTTCTATACCAAGTTTATCAAAATCGTTTAAGAGTAC
>CAMZNQ010000187.1 GCA_947313765.1 uncultured Sulfurovum sp. | reverse complement strand
AGAGTATGGGGTTTAGGGTTTATAATTCGCATCCTAAACCCTAAACCCCATACTCTTCCCCTCATTTTCAAAGCTGGTTCCTAACTCTTTTTCAATTTCGCCTAAAAAATCTTTTAGAGTAAAGACACTCTCGTCTCGTACTGCGACCATGTAGGCTGTATTTCTAATAATGAGATTTATCTGCCCTCCTGTTAGCTCATGTTTTGCTAACTCTGAAACATCTAACTCCTCCTCATAGTCTGCATTTTCAGGTAACATAAAGTGCCATAACCGTTTACGTTCTCTTTTAGAAGGTTTTTTAAACTCTATCTTGTAGTTAAATCGTCTTGAAAAGGCTTTATCAATATTTTCAAGTAGATTAGTAGTGGCAATTAAAATTCCCTCAAACTTCTCAATCTGCTCTAAAAAGATATTTTGCATCTGATTGTGCATCTTATCTGCTGAAGAGCCTGAACCCTCTGTTCTGCTACTTAAAAATTGGTCTGCTTCGTTGAGTAGTAAAATTGGGTCTACTTTTGCTTTTTTACTAAGAGTTTTAAAATCATCAAAAATCTTACGAACATTTTTCTCACTCTCTCCCACGTACATAGATAGAATCTTAGAACAATCAAAGCTTAAAACAGGACGCTTAAGTGTCTTAGCTAAACTTACTGCTGTCATGGTTTTACCTGTTCCTGGGTGACCATAGAAGATAATCCTAGCATCAATCCCTTTTCGTTTATCTTTTAGTCCCCAAGCCTTTAATTTAGCAAAAACATCTTTATCTACCTGCTTAATTATGGTGTTTAGTACCTCTCTAGTTTTAGGATGCAAAACCACATCAGATAAATCGGTAGTAGGTTTCAGATACTCAAATAGCTCCTGCTCTTCTACTAGCTTATCTAGCTTTAATTTTATTGATTTCTTCTTTTTATTTGGTTGAATAATCTGTTGAAGCATCTCATCTTGTAGGTAGAATGAACGAGATATTCCTCCAAACATATTTAAAATCTCTTCATAATCAATAATATCTTGACTTAAAAGTTTTGAACCATCTTCAAGAAGTGAACGGTTACGAATCTTTTCATACTCATCTAAAGATATTAATTCAATTAATGTATTCATATCTCTAAACTTACCCTCTCCTCCTGAATACTCCTCTTTTAGTAGAGCTAAAAATATTATCTGTTCTCTCTCATCTAATCCCTTCTCTTTAAAAAACTCCTCTACTATAATCGTCTCTGTTGTTATCTTCAATTTCTCCTCAATACGTTGAGTTAAAATAGTCAATTTATTTTTTACTCTTCCCAACCCTAAAGAGCTATTTGAAAATATATTTTTTGAAGTTGAAACTTGGTAGAGTAGGTCTATAACATTAAACTGGTCTTGTAGATACTCTAAATGGTCAATATATGGTTTAATATCAGGAAGTAGAATCTCTAAAGAACCCTTTTGAAGTAGATGGATTAGACTTATGCTTGGAGATATTGAACTATTAAGAATTTCTAGTTCCAAAACCTCATGATTTTGTACCTCTCCAAAAGAGATTTGAACCAACCAACCCATATCTATTAAATTTTTAATAATGCTAAGATATTTTAAATAGTTGTACCCCTTTGATTTAAAATTATCTTGTAAAATATCCAAAACAGCTATCTCTTCAATCCCCTTAACATAACGCCTACATACATATTGTAAGATTTTTGCCTCTTGTTCAGTAGATTTTAGATGTTGATATATTGTTGTATCTTTTATGTTTTTGGATTCAATAAATTCTATAAGATGTTTCAACGGAATTTTCCTAATTTTTTATATCTATTATATCAGAAAGATGCAAAAGGTAAGTAACTCTAAATAAAAATATAAAAACATATAAATGTTTTAAATTTCCATTTTATTCAAATCAATAGACAAACTTTTTTTTCGCTCCCATCGCTCCTGCGTGGGAGTGTATATGAGAATTAGATGTGTAAGAGATAGTACTTCTCGTAACTTTTTTTCTAAAAAATTATGTAAATCATCCAAATCTACCCCCTCCTAAAATCTTAGAAAAAATAAAATCCTAAAAATTTAGGCAATATATAAAATATTATATATAGATAGAGAGATAAGGATTTTATGTTTGGGGAATTGGTTGATGCTAGTTGAAAGTTTTCAAAGGAAATGAAATTAAACGTTTTCAAATATTTTTTGTTAAGCTGTTTTATTGTAAGATTGCAGAATTAAAGGTAAAAAGAGATGAGTGGAATCCCATAGGCTTCAAACTAACAAATTCCACTCAAAAGAGATTTTAACCAATTTCTCCTAAAACTCTCTTTTTATAAC
>CAMZNQ010000186.1 GCA_947313765.1 uncultured Sulfurovum sp. | reverse complement strand
AAATAGGATTGAATATAGTGATTTATGTTCATCTTTAATTAGTATATTTTCCATATAATCATGATATGCTCTTCTATTTGGTAGTTTAGTCAAGCTATCATGTAGTGACATGTAGTTTATCTTCTCATAAGATTGGTGTTCAATAGTCTTATCTTCAAGAGTACCAATGCCTCCAATAATATTACCGTTCTCATCTAAAAGAGGGGAACATCTAAGTTCTAACCAGATTTTTTTCTCTTTAAAAGATAGATTATATGACCCAAATTCACTATTTTGACCATTTTCATGTAATGTATTTTTAATTATAGAGATAGCTTTTTTATCTTTTAAATCATTTAGATTAAAACCATTTAAATTTTTACCTAAGCCAAAAAGTTTATAAAAAAGAGTATTGTGCTTGAAAATCTTTAACTCTCTATCATAGAAGAATATGCCTACAGGCACTTGTAAAAGAAGCGAGTTTAATTTTCTACTATTTTTTTGCAACTCCTCTTTGATACGATTTCTACTATTTAGTAGCATAAAGATAGTTGTTGTAAATATAACAATAAGATAGATGTTTTCCGATAGGTAATGTATAATATTTTCCATAAACTCCATTATATACTAATATATATTAATTATAAATAACACTTTATGTTTTTTCTAAAAAAAATGAGTTGAATTATAGCTCATCTCTAAAAAAAACTTGCTAAAATTATGAATTATTTAAAATATATAATATAAGGATTTACTAATGAAAGTATTATTAATAAAAGATGTTAAGAGCTTAGGGAAAAAGGGCGAGATTAAAGAGGTAAAAGATGGTTATGGTCAAAACTTTTTAATAGCAAAAGGTATGGCAAAACTAGCTACACCTACAATAGTAGCAAACTGGAAAGCAGAACAAGAGAGAATAGCAAAAGAGTTGGCAGATACTTTAGAGAGATTAAAAAAAGAGAAAATTGAACTAGAGGCAAATAAGATAGTAATTAGAAAAAAATTAGCTCCTGCTGGAATTCAAGGCTCTGTAGGTAAAGATGATATTGCTAAAGCGATTAAAGGGCAACTTAATATTGAGATTGATAAAAAGATAGTTGAGTTAAAAAGAGCATTAAAAATAGTAGGGGAACATAAGGTAGATATTAAACTAGGACATGGAATTCACGCTTCTATAACAGTAGAGATAGTAGGGGAAGAGTAGGGTGTTTCACGCAACAACAATACTTGCCTATAAAGGTAAAGATAATGCAGTTATTGGTGGAGATGGTCAAGTAAGTTTTGGAGATACTGTTCTAAAAGGAAATGCCACAAAAATTCGTTCACTCTATAAGGGTAAAATTTTAGCAGGTTTTGCAGGGAGTACAGCCGATGCTTTTAACCTCTTTGATATGTTTGAGACAATCTTGAATGAGAAAAAGGGAGATTTACTAAAATCTGTTATTGAGTTTTCAAAGATGTGGAGAAAAGATAAACATCTGCGTCAACTTGAAGCAATGATGCTTGTACTAAATAAGGAGCATATCTTTATCTTGACAGGAACGGGAGATGTAGTTGAACCTGAAGATGGAAAGATAGCCTCTATTGGAAGTGGAGGAAACTATGCCATATCATCAGCTAGAGCATTAGATAAACATGCAAATCTATCTGCTAGAGAGTTGGTAAAAGAGAGTCTTACTATTGCAGGAGAACTCTGCATATATACAAATACAAATATAAAACTAT
>CAMZNQ010000185.1 GCA_947313765.1 uncultured Sulfurovum sp. | reverse complement strand
GTTCTCATTTCATAAAAAAGGTCTTTGGTTTGGTACTTAGAAGCTGTTGGAAACAATGCCTCTCTCATAACAGATAAGAGTGTAACAATAATTGAACCCTTTGTACATCAAAGAGTTTTACTATCAAATTTTACGATGGCTAATCTATTGTTACAACATGCATTTGCATTTTTATTGCATTATAAAAAGTTTGTAATAGCACCAAAAGTAGTCGTTCATCCTATGGAAAAAATTGATGGTGGACTTAGTCAAATAGAGACTCAAGCATTTGTGGAGTTAGCATTATCGGCAGGAGCGATAGATGCTTTTGTTTATGAAGGCACTCCATTAGTGAAGATGGGATTTGATTATGAAAAAATTAAATTAGAATTTAATCGAAATAAACAACTTTACTAACGGACAAAATACGACCAAAATATACCCTATAATACTCTCAACAATATATAACAGGAGTTAAAAATGGACTTAAAAGATTTTGGATTTAGAGATATTAATCATGCGTTGTTAGAGAAGACCAATACCCCATATAAAATATATGCTGAGTTGTTAGATGAGGGGGCTGAAAAGCAGTTTTTTGATGTTTTAAATGAACCCTATGTGACCTATGGGGCGTTAATGCCCGATGCTCATAAGGGATACACCATGCCCATTGGAGGGGTGTGTGCTACCAAAGATATGGTTGTGCCACAATTTGTTGGGTTTGACATTGGGTGTGGGATGTGTGCTTACAAAACAGACTACACCAAAGAGCAGATTGAAGCCAATGCAGAGACAATTTACAAAAAGATTGTTGAGAAAATTCCTTTAGGGTTTAAGACACATAAAAATCATCAATCACTTAAAATTGAGCTACCAAAGACAGACTTTGCAGAGCATGTTTTACAAACAACTGGGTTAAAACAACTAGGAACACTTGGTGGTGGTAACCATTTTATTGAGGTTGGTTATGGAGCAGATGAGAAGGGTTGGATTGTCATTCACTCTGGTTCACGAGGTTTTGGGCATAAGATAGCGTCATACTATATGCAAGAGGCATACAATAGAAAAAATCCTTCAGAGGAGAAGTTAGAAGCCTTAGTTGAGGACTTTAAGCAACGTAATGTGAAGTTTAAAGAGCATAATCCAGAGGGCTTTGAGAAAGCATTAAAAAAGTTTACAGAGAAGCAGAAGGTAAATATTTTGAAAAAGTCAAAACTAGACAACATTAAAGAGATTTTACCCTTAGATATTCACTCAAAATTGGGGCAAGATTATATTAAAGACCAAAACTTTGCTTTAGCGTTTGCTTTGGAGAATCGTAAACGTATGATTAGTGATATTCATGATATTATGAATGAAGTTATGGGTGGCGATTTTAACTTTCAAGTCGAAGATGAGGTTCGTTTCATTAACCGTAACCATAACCATGCCGAGTATGATGAAGTACGCCAAGAGTGGATTCACCGTAAAGGGGCAACCCATGCCGAAAAAGGGATGAGAGGGGTAATCCCTGGCAATATGCGAGATGGCTCTTTTGTGGTCATTGGTAAAGGAAATTCTGACTCATTAGCCTCCTCTTCTCACGGTGCAGGGCGTGTGATGAGTCGTGTGAAAGCCAAGAAAAATGTCTCTATGGAGCAGTTTGAAAACGCTATGGAGGGTATTCAAGGCACGGTAGATGAAAATACTTTAGATGAGTCGCCATTTGCCTACAAAGACATCTTTGAGGTGATGCGTCTACAAGATGATTTATTAGAAGTAGAAGAGCATATTAAGGTGCTTATCAATGTGAAGGATAATGCTAAGAGTCGGTTTTAGTAAATTTAGGTATACTTGCTTAAAGATTAAAAAATAAAATTAATATAATATAGGTATGCCAATGAACTTTATAAAAATAATTCTTCTCGCTCTTTTAGCCTCTATCTTGTTCTTTGTCTATTTGGAAGTAGAAAAGACAAACACTAGTGTAACCATGTCACAATTGGGTAAATCTAAAAATGAACATGTTATTTACAGAGAGGGGAGACGAATTGTTCTCTCTAATGAGGAGTATGCGAAATTAAAAGCAATACCTGCAATAACACCAATAGAGTATACTCAATCAATAGTAGTAAAAAAAGAAGATAAAACAGTAGCAAAAATAGAAAAAGAAGAAGAGATAAAAACGCTAAAATTAGAAGGTAGCATTCCTTATGGAGTAACTTATGAAATAACAGTGTGGTATCAGTCAGACAGCAAACATAGTTTGACTTTTTCTTTTGGACTTTGGGGAGGAAAATCTGGTTTTTATTTGACAGAATCTACCAAAAAAGTTACCTATAGACCAACAATTAAAGATGGACATCATACCATAGAGATTCCTTTAGATGAATTTCAACCTTTAATTGGATATAAGTACCATTTAAATTTTATTTCCATGCAGGTAACCAATAGTAATCTTTATAATAAATATAATCTTAACTATGGAGGTAGATTTAATCTATTTAACCCAACAATTTATAGGGGAGACTCATATAATCACAATGCAGGTAGGGTTTTAAACCTAGAGTGTACCTCTAAAGATTTTAATGATAAAGTTAGTTATTTTAATCCAAATTGTCATTTAAAATCAACAGTTGACAGAACTTTTCCTTTTCAAGAATTAAAATATAATAGCTATGAGCTTAATATCAATACAACAACACAAGATGAGTATGAGCTTAAGCGTTTTTTTAAAAATGAGATTTACACTTCAAAAGTTAAATTTATGCAAAGAATTTCTCGTTTTTCAAACTTTTACCATAGAGACTTGACTTATTTCATGCAGAAAATAGAGCAGTTAAAGCGTAATAGTGAAAAAGTTGATACTTATATAGAACAGATGCAACAAGCTATATCTAAAATAGTAAAAGAGAAGAAAGAGGTCTTTTCTGATAGAGAGATGAAATCTTTAGAATATAAGTTGAAAACTTTAGATAAGAGTGCTAAAGCAAATCAAGAGATGAAAAAATTACATAAAGAGCTTCTCTTTAGTGCTGATAATATGGAAGAACTAGATGTATTAAATGGTCAAGTTAAACTTGATGAACTCTTCTTAAATAATGAATACTATAAATATGAGATGTTACATATTTTAAAATTGTCAAAAAAACATTCAGATTTTACTAATAAACTCTATGTCTTAGATAGAGAATATCAAAAAGTTCAAAGCTCTTTTAGTCGAAATTTTTTAAATTGTCAAGGATATTAT
>CAMZNQ010000184.1 GCA_947313765.1 uncultured Sulfurovum sp. | reverse complement strand
GGTCGGGGTATCCTCACCCCGACAATTAAAATTAAATTTGCAACCGTCGGGGTAGGATACCCCGACCTACACGTTCCAAGCCAAAAACAAGCACAAAACAGAGCTATTGTAACGTGAACTACCCCTCAATCCCATACAACTTCAATAGACTCTCAACTTTTGGTTCTCTCCCTAACCATTTTATATATAGCTCACTCATCTCTTCTGAACCACCTCTTCTTAAAATATACTCATGATAACCCTCTGCTCTTTTTTGGTTAAAACCACTCTCATCAATACAAGCATAAAAGGCATCTGCACTAAGAACTTCTGCCCACTTGTAGGAGTAGTAACCAGCAGAGTATCCACCTGCAAAGATGTGGGCAAAACCATTTTGAAACTTATTGTATTTTGGTACAAATAGAAGAGATGTTTTTTTACGAATTCCATCTAAAAGATCTTGAACCTCATCTCCTCTATGTAGTTTCATGTGCAATCTAAAATCAAATAGAGAGAACTCAACTTGTCTTAAAATCCCCAAAGAGGCTTGATAGTTTTTAGTATCTTTAATCTTATCTAAAAGCTCTTCACTCATAGGTTCATTGGTCTCATAATGAAAAGCAAAACGTTTCAAAATAGGTTTTTCATAAGCAAAAGCCTCTAAAAATTGTGATGGAAACTCAACAACATCCCATGCTACACCATTGATTCCTGAAACTGAACGCTCATTAGACTCTCCAAATAGATGATGAATTGCATGACCCATCTCGTGGAATAGTGTTACAACATCATCATGACGCAATAGACTAGGATTTTCATCGGTTGAGGGGGAGAAGTTACACACTACAAAAGCAGTTGGAAGATGTTTTACCCCTTTAGAATCAACAAAGTGTGTCTCCCAGTCGTGCATCCATGCCCCACCTCTCTTCTCTTTTCTTGCCTCTAGGTCAAAATATATTCGTCCAGATAGATTACCTTTTTTATATATATCAAAAGTTTTTACCTTATCATTCCAAACATCTACCTCTACCGATTTAAACTCTACCAAGAAGAGTTCAGAGACAATATCGAGTAATCCTCTTAGAACTTTTGACTGTTCAAAATATGGTTTTGTCATACTATCATCAAAATCAAACTTCTCTTTTTTTAACTTTTCAGAGTAGTATGCTACATCATACCCTTGTAAATCCTCTATACCATCTACTCTTAAAGCAAACTCTTTTAACTCCTCCAACTCCTCTTTAGCTTCTGGAAGTGCTTTATCTGCCAACTCTTCTAAAAACCCTATGACATCATCAGTAGAAGGTGCATCTTTAGTTGCCAATGAGTACTCGGCAAAACTCTTAAAACCTAAAAGATTTGCTTTTTTCTGTCGTAACTCTAGCAGTTCATCAATTACCTCTGAATTTTGAGGCGCTCTTGAAGAGTAAGCCTTTGAAATCTCTTTACGATATTCACGATTTGTTCCGTATGTCATATATGCTAGATATGATGGTATCTGAAGCGTAAATTTATAGACCTCTTTCCCATCAATTGTAGTTCTAGCTTGTGCTAAATCACTTTCAGGAATCTCTGATACATCTTTTTCATCTTCAACAATCATCTCAAAATCATTAGTTGCATCTAAAAGGTTTTGAGAGAAGTTGTTTCCCAGCTCACTAAGTCGTAATTGAATCTTCTCCAACTTAGCCTTATCTTCTTCTCCTAAATCTGCACCCGATAGAACAAATCCTCTAATCTCATTTTCAATAACCTTTTTAGCCTCTAAATCTGTTGAAGTTATATCTTTGATTTTTTTAAAAAGCTTCTCATTTTGAGAAATCTTACTAGAAAATTTAGAGAGTTGAGGTAGAGACTCCTCGTATGCTTTTTGTGTATCTTTTGAGTTTTCTACTGAATTTAGATGTGAAAGTGGTGTAAAAAAGCTATCTAGCTCCTCATCCATATCTTGTAGTGGTTTTAAGACTAGCTCATAACTGCTATCACTACTATTTGTAATGGCATCTACTCTATCTAACTGATTTTGGAGTAACTTCTCTAACTCTTTTGGAAACTCTTCTAAATTATCTATCTTAAACTCTTGAAATGACATATTTTATCCTATATTATTTTGTTGTTGAATTATAGCAAAATAATAATGTGATATAATTCTATATTATTTCAAGGAGTTACATTGTCATTCAAAGCCCTAAATCTAAGTCCAAAACTGCTAAAAACCATAGAGAGCTTGGGCTATACCAAGCCTTCTGAAATTCAACAAAAATCTATTCCCTTACTATTAAATAGAAAAGACATAGTTGCTACATCTCAAACAGGAACAGGGAAAACAGCTTCATTTGTATTTCCTTTACTAGAAAATATAGAAGAAGAGAATATAAAAAGAACAGGAGATGAACGATATAAAATCAAAGCTCTAATTCTTGCCCCTACTCGCGAGTTAGTGATTCAAATTCATAAAAAAATAGAACTTTATGGAGAGAACTTTACTCATAAATCTGTAGCACTCTATGGTGGGATTAAACTAGGTTCACAAGTATCTGCAATAAGAGCAGGAGCAAACATAGCAGTAGGAACAACAGCTAGAGTTTTAGACCACATAAAAAATGGTTCTTTGAATCTTGTAGAGGTCAAGATGGTTGTTTTAGATGAAGCAGACAAAATGCTGGAGATGGGGTTTATTGATGAGATTAGAGAGATTCTATCTCAACTACCAAAAGAGAGACAATCGGTTATGTTTTCAGCTACCTTTCCTAAATCTATTAGAAGTTTGGCAAAATCATTTCTCATAAATCCAATTACAGTTGAGATAGATAAATCAAATCTATCTTCAAAACAGATAAAACAGAAAGTAAACTATGTTAAAGAGGAGGAGAAGATTCCCCTACTCTCTACTATTGTTCGTCTAAATAAATGGAATCGAGTTTTACTATTTACCAATACCAAATTTCAAGCAGATAAGATTGTAGAATCCCTACGAAATGATAAAGTAAAAGCCTCTGCCATTCATGGAGATAAGAGTCAAAGTATGAGAGAAGAGGCACTTAAAAAGTTTAAAAATGGAGATATATCTGTACTAGTAGCAACAGATGTTGCAGGAAGAGGTATTGATATTATAGATTTACCATACGTTATCAATTTTGAACTGCCTATTAAGAGTGAGGATTATATTCATAGAGTTGGAAGAACAGGACGTGCAGGAAAGGTGGGAGAAGCTCTCTCTCTTGTTTGTAAAAAAGAGTTAAATAGGCTAAAAGAGATAGAGGAGTTAATCAATAAAAAATTAGATGTAATAACAACAGAGGGGTTTAACTTTGAGATAGATATTGAATCTAAGAAAAAAGATAAAAAGAGAGGAGTAAATCTTAAAAAAGCAAAAGAGTTGGCAGAAAAGATGATGGGAAAAGATAAATTTGATTCTAAAAATAGTACAAAAAATAGAAAATCAACCTCTAAAAGTCCAAGAAATAAGCGTCACTTCTAATTAAGATAAAAAAAGTTGATAATACAATTCTAATTAAGAGTAATTTTATCTGATTTAGATATAATTCCCGCTTATCTTAAGTAGCTGAGGTTATTTTTCATTCATTCCTCCTTTTTAAAATTGATAGATAAACTACCTTAAGCACTATTAGCCATTAATGCTTAAACTTTTTACCTCACTACTTAAGATTAAAACTCTCTTAGATATAATGCTTTCAAATAAATATCAAATAAAGAGTTATCTATGAACAACTGGTTTCAATTTGACAGACGAATACTCCAACAAATCAACTTCTTACTAATTTTACAACTTATTCCAATTTTTGTAATATCTTCATATCTTGTTAATGAAATTAACCATCATCTATTTAATAAACAGATGGTATATTATGCTATTTCAGCAACTGTTTTTTTTGTTGCTTTTCTTATTCCATGGCGTAAATTTGAGTGGCTTATTCCAATATCATATTGGATTAACTTAGTACTTCTTTTAAGTGTAGAGCTATTTGGAAAGTCCATACTTGGAGCTAGAAGATGGATTGAGATTCCAGGAGTAGGAGTAACCCTACAACCATCTGAATTTATTAAAATTACAGTACTTCTTATGTTGGGTTATATTATCTCAAAAAATCCACCACCAAAAGATGGATATGATTGGCGTATGTTTTGGAAGCTCTCTTTCTATATTCTTCTACCTTTTGTACTAATTGCAAAAGAGCCAGACCTTGGAACAGGGCTAGTTCTACTTCTTACAGGTTATGGTGTACTTTTTATAGTTGGAATAAAAGCTCGTATATGGTTAATACTACTTTTAATCTTAGGACTATCTGCTCCTACCCTATACACATATGGTTTAAAACCGTACCAAAAACAGCGTATTGCAAACTTTCTTGGAGAGCCTAGCTACCATGTTCAACAATCAATGATTGCTATTGGTTCAGGTGGTATTGATGGACAAAAACAGGAAGAGGCTACACAGACACAATTGAAATTTCTACCTGTCTCATCAACTGACTTTATCTTTGCATATTTAGGAGAGCGTTTAGGATTTCAAGGAATGATGGTAACTATTGGACTATACATAGCACTAATTCTACATCTAATGTTTATTGCTATGCACAATGAAAAAGATTATTATGTTAGAGTATTCTCCTCTGGAATCGCCTTTCTCTTCTTTATCTATATGACTGTAAATATTTTAATGACCATTGGTTTAGCTCCAGTTGTGGGTCTTCCTCTTCCAATGTTTAGCCATGGAGGGACATCTTTCATCATTTTTTCGGTTCTTTTTGGTATTTTAGAGAATTTACTTGCTTTTCGTTTCTATTTTATGTATAATTCTGACTCGAAACTATCAATGATGCCTAAATAGATTTAGAAATCATGATAATTTTGCTCTAACGGGTCGGTAGCTCAGTTGGTTAGAGCACTCGGCTCATAACCGAGTGGTCGGGAGTTCGAGTCTCCCCCGACCCACCACACTTCAATCTAAATCAAATTAATAACCTCTACAAAGCCCCAAACAATAATACTCTAAAGCCATTTTATTATTTAAGTTAGTCTAATATGTAGTAGTCACATCTAAGTTTGATAGTAGTCATATTAGTAGTCGTCGTTAACTCAACAACCACCATATGCAAGGAATGCTAATAAAATCAGAGATTTTGGGAGCTTAAACTCTATTTTAAAAGTTTAGTAAAAGAGGAGAGGATGACTTCTCTATATTTAAGAAAATCCTCCTCTTTCAACTCTTTACCTTTTCGTAACTTAACATGTACCTCTTCTAAGATTTTACGAGAGTTAGAATCAATTATCTTATCCATATAAAATTCATCTCCTTTAGTCAACTCTATCTTGTTTCGTAAGGCGTGTGAACGTTTAGCAATAGTAGATGAATGGTATAATGCTCTTCCTAAAAGAATATAGGGAAAGTTCAAATTTTTCATAGGCCCAATTGCAAGTTCTCTTTTTCCAATGGTTTTACCTCCCAATATCTCTATCTCATAGAGATTATTAAAACCAAATTTTGCACCAACACCACCAATAATTCCACCAATAATTGATGCTGCAAAGAGAGTTGAACCTGCAAATAGTAAATCTACTCCTGCACCTGTGATTGCTCCTGCTGATGCACCTGTGATTATTAACTCTTTTTCACTCAATCCAAATATTGATGCACTCTCTTGAGAAAAGAGACCTACCTCATCAAGTTTTAACTCATCTTCTATCTTATCTATCCCTTTATGTTTCCAAATCTCCTCAATGGTTCTCTTTTCAATGTTCTCATACCCTACAAGCTTATTTCGATATATCTTTTTAGCTGACTCCTCCTCACTTTTGGAGACACTCTTATCTTTGATTGGATATTTATAGATAAAAGAGATACTCTTTTTTATGTTATCTATGATGGTATCTACTGTTAAATCTACTTTGCGAGAATGCTCCTCCTCTAAAGACTCTATGGCAATTTTAATATTATCTCTCCACTCCTCTTTGAGATGTGACATACTCTCTAAAAGAGATATATGTTCATCAAATGTTACTGTCATTGGATTAAAAGTTCTTACCAATCTAAAGTAATATCCTAACGCATTTTTCCACTGCTCACGATAATCCTCTTCTCCAATTAGATTTAAAATCGCCATAGATGGTTGACCACACCAACGTAAAATCTCCATCTCCGTCTCATACTCAACACCATAAGGTTTTGAAGCATCTACAACATAGATAATTCCAGCTCCATTCACAATGGGTTCAAGAAGTTCAATCTCATCTATGAATTTTGAATTATCTCTATGTTCGGCTATGAACCTAAGTACAACTTCATGTCTTCTATCTGCTGAAACTCTCTCTTGTTTATTTAACCATGATAGAACTCTTCTAGCTCTCTGAAATCCTGGTGTATCAAATAGTTCATATATAATCTTACCATCAACTTTTAAAGGAAAACCACGTTTTATCTGTGTTGTACCTGGTGTATCTCCTATCTGAATCGTACCATCTAATGATAGTGCTGATACAATAGAACTTTTACCTTTATTTGGATGTCCAACAACAGCAAATTTTGGATATTCATAACTACTTTGCATCAATAACCCATACCTTTTTACTTTTTAATCCCTCTATTTTTCTATTCCAAATAGAGAACTCTTTATCTGTACTTCTATAACTATTTTCAGATAATCCAATAGGAAATAGTTCTATCTCATATACTCTATCATTAGAGATTAACTCCTCTAAAAAATCTACAAAATCCATCGTTGGAGGCTCCCATGACTTAACATATAGTAGTATTTTATCTTCACTATTATTTGCTATCTCCTCATCCTCTTCAAAAGAGTTTCTTCCACCAACTAAAGAGATTGAAGATGGTAAAATATCTATTGAATCATTAACCAATAGAACCTCATCACTAGAAAAATTCCAAGCTATTATGGTGTGTTGCTCTTTTTCCAATATATTATCTTCAATAATCGCTATCTCTTCCTCTATGGACTCATCATCTAATGAGTTATCTTCTTCTATTTTTGGTAGAGGTGGCATAGGAGGTGGCATATTTTTAACCTTAACCTGTTGCTTATGCTCCTCTTTAATCTCTAGGTGCTTCTCCTCTTTTGGAGACTTAGTCTCAATAAATGGAGTATTGAACTCTCTAACAAGTCTGTTTAACTCATATAGGTCAAAAAACTCTTTTTTTACTCTTTTTCTAAGAGAGTATAGGGTAAAGAGCCATAAAAAGAAACGTAATACAATTGCGTAGAAAAATGTATTGATAGCTAAATATCTCCACCATGTACCTAATATATGTGCATTCTCTACCATATTGGTCTCTAGCTTTACACCTAATCTATAGTGTTGACTTAACTCAACTAACTCCATAGAGGGCATAAATGATGCTAAAATAACTCTCCAAGGTGTAGCGATAAGCTCTAAAAACTGATAGAAACTTGATGCTTTAATATCTAATGTTGTACTCCAAGAGAAAGCAATATCTTGTGTAATTACAACAAAAAGAAGTGCCAATAGAACTCCTATGGAGAATATTAGAGAGAAACGCTGTAGCCTCTCTATAAATATGTTTTTTTGTAGAGATTTAGAAAAAGCCATATCTAAAAACTCTATCTTCTTATTTGTACCAATTTTAGATACTATCTTTTCAAGCCAATGATAGGGGAATAGCATCTTAAAAAACTCAGATATACTCCATCTTGAAAATAGAGTAAATAGAGTAAATATCATACTTAAAATAGGTACAAGTATTGCAAAAAATAGGTAATAGATAATATTTACAGGCTCATTCCCACTATAACTCAATAGTGCTATTCCAATAATTAGTCCCATAAGAAGAGAGACAAATGATAACACATTGTTCAAAGAGCTAGAGTAGAGAGAGAATGTATCAGAGTTTAGAGGCTCTGAAATCCTAAAACGATGTTCATCTATCCACAAAAGAGCCTTGTCTACGGAAGACTCTTTTTTCTTTAGATAAAATAGACGATTCTCTTTATGAGTCCCTCTATAAAAAGATAGAAGTTGTTTAAAGTCAAGATAGTCCTGAATGGTTACTTTGTTATTTTTTCTTTGCATATAAGGCTTTATTTTTTTAAAAGATTATACGCTGTTTGTACTTAATTCTCTTTTTTATCTACTCTCTTATCTTCAGGAAGTTGTGCTAAATCTGCTTCATCTAGTAACTCTCTCTTTGGAATAGCTATTGCTATAACAATAACTACTACTCCAAAAACAATAGCTGTTATATCTTCACTTCCTTTAAAGAAGTCAGGCAATATGCTTTTACCTAGACTCTCTCCCATTAATGGCTTGAAAAAGTCATCATAATATAGAGTAAATACCAATCCACCTAAAAGACCACCAATTGCACCAACAAGAACATCAATACGTCCCTCTGCAATTGAAACAGGACCAGTACCTGGACATTTACCTAAAATTGCCATAGAGATACCAAATAGGATTCCTCCAATAATGAGTCCCTGAAGGATAATAGGTTTTACATGGTAGTGAGCTTGTCCAGCATCAATCATAAAATAGAGACCAATGGAGGTTAACCCAACTGTTAAAAAGAGCATTTTAGGAACAATCGTATCTTTTAGCATGGCAAACCCTGCAATCTTTTCAAACTTATCAACTCTTGTATATTGAATAATTCCCCCAAAGATAACACCAATCAAAAATACTAAAGCTACAGAGCCATGCTCCATGTGGATAACATTCTCAACCATTCTAAATACTCTATCTGTGATAGTTGCATTTACATCATCAACTACAAATATTACATTAGCCATTAATCTTTTCCTTTTGTATTGTAAAAATACTTACCTGCTAGAACAAGTGTTAACATAACAACTCCACCAAAAATCATGGCTGAAACAGCAAGTTGACTCATACCAGACATAAAGTGTCCAGAGGTACATCCACCTGCAAGTCTTGCCCCAATAATCATGATGAAACCTGAAAAAAAGCTCCATAGTAGTCGAGATAAGACTGAATTGTTTTTATATTTTTTCCATCCTGTTGGAATCACTGAAAAACGGAAGCTCTTGGTAATGAAAACAGAAGTAATAAATCCTCCAAAGATAACACCTAGAAGCATTACACCCTCCCAAGAGCCTGAATTTTTAATATGCTCTATATAAGAGTACTTTTCAGGGTCTAAATCAAAAATAAGTGCAGCAGCATAAGGAACATAGGTTGAAGCTCCAATAGGTCTATCTGCTCCATATATTGAAAATGTTAAAAGTAGAAGACCTGACATTAAAATGCCCCCTACCCACCATGGTAGTCTATTTGTCATAGTTATAACCTTTATAATTTTTTATGAAGTATAACCATACTTAGCTGTTAATAAGTTAAAGTTATCTATTTATTGATTTTTAATCAATAAAAGTTATTACTTTAAAATACTATTGTCTTATTTCCATGAACAAAAACTCTATCATGTAGAACAAAGTTTAACGCCCTAGATAGAACTATCTTCTCAACATCTCTACCTGCTTTTTGCATATCTTTCCACTCTAAACGATGGTTAACGGGAATCACATCTTGTGCAATAATAGGCCCTTCATCTAAATTGTCTGTAACAAAGTGAGCTGTTGCTCCAATAATCTTAACACCTCTCTCAAATGCTTGTTTATATGGATTAGCACCAATAAATTCAGGTAGAAAGGAGTGGGGTATGTTAATGATTTGTT
>CAMZNQ010000183.1 GCA_947313765.1 uncultured Sulfurovum sp. | reverse complement strand
CTTTGGTGGAGAGGGACATAGCTATTTTGACTCTGTGGCAATGATTATCACTTTTGTATTAGTTGGAAAATATTTAGAGGTTATTGGAAAGAAAAATGCAGTTGACATAATGGATAAAATCTACTCTGAAATACCTCTTGATGCTACAATATTGGAAGATGGAGTAAAAAAAGTTGTTACATTAGATGCTATTAAAGTTGGAGATATATTAGAGCTTAAAAGAGGTGATAAAGCAGTTGTTGATGGTCTTCTTATTGGCTCAAATGCAACCTTTGATGAGAGTAGTTTAAGTGGAGAGTCTTTGCCTGTAGAGAAGATAGCAGGAGATAAAATTATTAGTGGAACATTAAACATGGGAGAGGTTATTAGATATAGTGCAACAAAAAATTATGCAAACTCAACTCTCAATAGTATTGTTACTCTCTTGGAAGATTCATTATCTTCAAAACCTCAAATAGAAGATACCACAAATGAACTATCTAAATACTTCTCTATTGTTATCTTATCTCTTTCTATATTAACCTTTATAGGCTGGTATATCTATGGAGGAGATTTTGAAAAGGCACTAGTTATTGGAATTTCAGTTATTGTTATTGCTTGTCCTTGTGCTTTAGCTCTAGCTACACCCATTGCATCACTTGTTGGATTGTCTTGGGCTACAGAGAGAGGAGTTCTTTTTAAGGAGGCTAAGTTTATTGAGACATTTGCAAAATCAGATATGGTTATAGTAGATAAGACAGGTACTGTTACAAAAGGTAAACTAGATATAAAAAGAGTAAATGGAGTATTATCAAAAGAATCAATACCTCTTCTATATAAGATTGTAGATAGCTCTACACACCCTGTTAGTTTAGCGATTAAGAGATACCTTTTAGAGAACTATGGAGATATAGAGGATATAGAGCTAGATAGGGTAGAGGAGATGGAGGCTAAAGGGCTAAAGGCTATCTATGGAGATATTGTAGTCTTAGGTGGAAACTCTAAACTTCTAAAAGAGTTTGATATTAATGTAGATATGGAAGAGAGTATCTATACACTATATCACTTTGCCATAGGTGGAGAGTTAATTGTCACTTTTGAGTTAGAAGATACCATTAAAGATGGAGCTAAAGAGTTAATAGACTATTTTAAAACCATAGATGTTGAAGTTGTTATGTTGACAGGAGATAGAGATTTAGTAGCTAAAAGAGTTTGTGATGAGGTTGGGATAGAGGAGTTTAAATCTGAACTCTCTCCAATAGATAAAGCTAACTATATTGAAAAACTTAAAAGAGATGGTAGAGTTGTGGTAATGGTCGGAGATGGAATTAATGATACCTTAGCACTCTCAAAAGCAGATATAGCCATATCTATGGGAAGTGGTGCAGATGTAGCTCTATCAATTAGTGATGTAGTTATATTAAACAACTCTTTAAAGTCCATAGAAGATAGTTTTGTTATATCGAGAAGAACATTTAAATTTATTAAGCAAAATTTAGGAGTTTCTCTCATCTATAATGTTATAACTATACCCATAGCTATGGCAGGTTATGTGATACCATTTGTAGCAGCACTCTCTATGAGTTTAAGCTCTTTAATCGTAGTTGGAAACTCAATGAGAATCAAAATAGAGGAGAAAAATAGATGAATAGTATTTTAGTTTTAGAGTTAGGTGTAGGTATAGTTGTAAGTTTTACCCTTTTAGGAATATTTATTTGGGCAGCAAAGGGTGGACAGTTTGAAGATAGTAAAAAGATGATGGATAGTCCACTTTTTGACTCTCCTGAAGATTTACAAAGAGCCTATGACGAGGAGCAGAAAAGAGAGGCTATGATAGAAAAAAAGTCTAAAAAAAGTTAGCTGAAACAATATTAAATATTCTAAAATACGGAGTGTTTTTTAGGTGTGGGTAGTGTGGTATATCGCTACAATTATAATAGAAATTTATTTTAAATTTAAGTAGAGATTAATAGTTATATAATTAACATAGAGGTTAGATAGTTTTTATATAGTGATATATTAAATCTATTCTATATCAAAATTTTAAGAGGAGGTATTGATGCAAAGCAATGCACAACTTGAGTATGATTACTCGGTAGTAAAACTATTTACATTTACTACAATATTGTTTGGTATCATCGGTATGACAATTGGTGTTATTCTAGCTTTTCAACTAGCTTTTCCAGAGTTAAATAACTTGGTAGGTGAGTATGGAACATTTTCTAGATTAAGACCTATTCACACCAATGGTGTCGCATTTGGTTTTACCCTTAGTGGTATTTTTGCAACATGGTACTATGTTGGACAGAGAGTTTTAAAAATGTCTCTTAATGAGTCTAAATTTTTAATGACAGTAGCGAAATTACACTTTTGGCTCTACTTTATTACAATTCTATTGGCTGTAGTAACACTTCTTTTAGGACTTACAACTTCTAAAGAGTATGCAGAGTTGGAGTGGCCACTTGATTTACTTATTGTAGTATGGTGGGTTCTTTGGGGTGTTAGTATGTTTGGTATGATTGGTATGAGAAGAGAGAGAGCAATCTACGTCTCTGTTTGGTACTATATGTCATCATTCTTAGCAGTTGCTATGTTATTCCTATTTAATAATATGGAAGTTCCTACAATTTTTTGGGCAGGAGATGCTCCAAGTTCAGTAATGCACTCTATCTCAATGTATGCTGGAACAAATGATGCTCTAGTTCAGTGGTGGTATGGACATAATGCTGTTGCATTCGTATTTACAACACCAATTATTGCAATTATTTACTACTTTTTACCAAAAGAGTCTGGTCAACCAGTATTCTCATATAAATTATCAGTTCTTGCGTTTTGGGGTTTAATGTTTGTTTACCTTTGGGCAGGTGGTCACCACTTAATCTATTCAACTGTTCCAGATTGGATGCAGACTATGGGTTCAACTATGTCTATAGTACTTATTTTACCATCATGGGGTTCAGCTATTAACATGCTTCTTACTATGAAAGGTGAGTGGAGTCAACTTCAAACATCACCACTAATTAAGTTTATGATTATGGCTTCAACATTCTATATGTTAAGTACAATTGAAGGACCAATTCAAGCTATTAAATCAGTAAATGCTATTGCTCACTTTACAGATTGGATTCCTGGACACGTTCATGATGGTACTCTTGGTTGGGTTGGATTTATGATTATGGCAGGACTTTTCCATATGGCACCAAGAATCTTCAAAAGAGAGATTTACTCTAAGAAATTAATGGAGACACAATTCTGGATTCAGACTGTAGGTATTGTTCTTTACTTTACTTCAATGTGGATTGCAGGTATTACACAAGGTATGATGTGGAGAGCTTATGATGAATATGGTTCACTTCTATACTCATTTATTGATACAGTAACTGTATTACACCCATACTATACACTTAGAGGAATTGGTGGATTATTCTACCTAATTGGATTCTTAATGTTCGCATTCAATATTTACAAGACTATGACATCTGGTAAAAAACTTGAAGCAGAACCAGCGAATGCAACGCCTATGGCATCTTAAGAGAAGGGAGAAATTATGTTTCATTGGTTAGAACAGAGACCGTTTTTCTTTGCAGTTATGCTTTTTATTGCAGTAGCATTTGCAGGGGTTATTGAGATTATTCCAGATTTTGCAAAACAGTCTCAACCAACTGTAGGTACTAAACCATTTACAGTATTGCAGTTAGCAGGTAAGCAAGTATATATTAAAGATAGTTGTAATGCATGTCATTCACAGTTGATTCGTCCATTTAAATCTGAAACAGATAGATATGGTATGTATTCACTAAGTGGAGAGTATGCTTACGATAGACCATTTGTTTGGGGTTCTAAAAGAACAGGTCCAGATTTACATAGAGTAGGTAACTATAGAACAACAGAGTGGCATGAGAATCATATGATGGCTCCTGCTGATGTTGTTCCAGGTTCAATTATGCCTAAGTACCCACATATGTTTACAAATTTAGCAGATGTTGCAACAGCTTATGCTAATGCAAACACTCAAAAGTCTGTATTTGGAGTACCTTATGATAAAAAAGGTATGCCAAAACTTGGTTCATGGGAAGAGGCACAAGCTCAAGCATTAGAAGATGCTAAGAAAATTGCATCTGAAATGAAAAATCAATCGGTAAAAGATGCTGTTGCGAAGGGCGAAGTTCCTGAAATAGTAGCGTTAATCGCATACTTAAATTCTTTAAAATAAGAGGTACATTATGACAAGAGATGAGTTATTGACACTAAGTGGTTACTTAGAGTTCTTCTTTTTACTATTTGTATTTGTAGTTTTCTATGGATATGCATACTCTATTTACAAGAGAGATAGAACAGGAGAGAAAGATTTTGAGAAGTATTCCAATTTAGTCCTTGATGACTCTCTTGCGTCTGCTCCTCTTGAGAAGAGAGATATTTCAAAAGATAGAAACGAATAAGGAAGGAGACACAATATGAAAAAGATGGTCATAGGTGGTATTATTCTTGTCGTTGCTTTGATGGTAGGAACTTACTTCGTAGCAGGTGATGCTTTTCAAAGCGATGATTACATTAATAGCCTAACGATGATAGGTGCTTTTGCAATTATTGCAATTACAGTAGCAACAGCACTTAAATATATTAATCAGATTAAAAATGATACAGCAACAGGTGAGTTGGCTGAGGAGAGTTGGGATGGAATTGGTGAGTTTAAAAATCCAATCCCTTCAGGTTGGGGAATTATATTCATAGGTACTATTATTTGGATGGTTTGGTATTGGTTTTTTGGTTATCCAACAACTCAATTTTCTCAAATTGGTCAATATAATGAAGAGGTACTAGAGAGTAATGCTAAGTTTGAAAAAGCTTGGAAAAATCCTAGTGATGATACACTTGTAGCAATGGGTGAGTCTGTATTTTTGGTACAGTGTGCTCCATGTCATGGTGTTGATGCAGAGGGTATTGATGGTAAAGCTCAAGATTTAACTCATAGATTGAGTAAAGCACAAATTCTTTATACAATTAAGAATGGTTCAAATCACCTTGGCTATACCATGGGTGCAATGCCTCCAGGTATGGCTAGTGGAGAAGGTGCTGAAAAAATTGCAACTTGGATTGCTGGTGGAATGAAAGGTGAAGCTCCTGCAGAGTTCGCTGCATGTTCATCATGTCATGGAGCAGATGGAAAAGGTATGAATGGTATGGCAGCAAATATTGCTGAGTATGATGATACACTTATCCAAAAAGTACTTGAACATGGTAAAAAAGGTGAAATTGGTACAATGCCTAGCTTTAAAGGTCGTCTAACTGATACACAAGTTAAAGCATTAGCTCACTTCTTACGCTCATTAAAAGGAGAATAGTATGGCAGGAAATACACAAATAGACCCAAAAACAGAGGGTGGACTTTTTAGTTTTCTTCATGGTTTAACAGGTTACTTTATTGCAGTAGGACTACTTCTTTCTATTTTAGCATATTTAACAGTTAGTGCTATTGGAGTACAAAATGAGAATGCAGAGAAGTTCTATAAGGTAAATCAAGACCTTCATGCACTTAAGATGAATAGTCTTGATAATATTAAGATGAGAACATTTGAAGGAGAAGAGTAATGGATAAAATTATTGGAATTATGCTTTTTGCAGCAGCAATGACTACTATTATGCTCTCATTCTTTGATTCAACTAAAGTATATGTTGGATAGATGAGACATTTATTTAAAAATATAGGAGTGCTTTTTGCACTTCTATCTATAACTACAGTTGTATCATTTTCAGATACAAAAAATCTTTCAGTTCCACAAATAAAACATATTAACTCTAAGTTTATCTTAAAAGGTCAAGAGAGCATAGACCCAAGAGCAGTTGAGAAGATAGATATTATGGGGAATGAACTTTTTGTAAAAACAGGTGTAAGAGTCTATATTTATGCTACAAATCAATATACAGATAAGAAGTTTAGTGAGATAAAGAGCAAAATAGGATTTATAAAAAGTTTTGAGTCTAATATTACAAAATCTTTAGAAAATCCATACGGATTGATTACTCTGTCTTTAGAAGATAAACATATTAATTTTTTAACATCAAAAGAGTTAGAGGGTATAGTAGATAGAGATGAACTTTTAAGTGGCTATATGATTCCACTATTGGCTTCACATGATAAAAATTCAATAGAGTCAAAAATTTCAGCTTCACTTTTAAATGGCTACTCTGAAGTTGTTAGTTCTGTTGCTAAAGCTAAAGGAGTTGAGGTTGAATCTGTAATTAGTGGAGTTGGAAGAACTGTCTCTAAGATATGGAAGATATTTATGTATCTTACCATATTAGGTGGATTAATGGCATATATTTATGCTTTATGGAGAGATAAAAGGAGACATCAATGAAAAAAATTGAGAAGTATCACTTTTGGTTAGCTTTTTTCTTTTTTATATTTGGAATGACCTTTGCTATGATTATTTGGACAATTAAGAGTGCTGTTAATACACCAGTATATGAAGATAGAAGTTTTATGACATCATATCAAGATGTTGACTATAACTATAATGAAATGGTAAATTCAAATAGTGCTTTTAATTCCAAGTATATCACAGAGTTATCCATCAATGGCAAAATAAGAAGTTTAGAGATTTCAGATATTCTGTATGGACAACGTTCACTTAAAAAGATGAGCAAAAATCAAAAGCTACTAACTGTAGGAGATAATCATATTTCTCTATCTATCATGGATAGAAATAGTAAAAAAGTAGTAAAAGATGCAAATATTACTTTTCAGATTACAAGACCCATTGTAGATAGAGAGGATATTTTGTTGAACAACTTTACTTTCAGTGATGGGAAGTTTGGAAACAGCTTTAAAATAGAGAAAAGAGGGAATTGGAATATTATTGCTAAAGTTATTGTAGGTAAAGATAGTGGTTACCTATATATTAAAACTAAAACAGAGGAGAAAGAGTAATGCATCATGGAGAACAACCATCAGATTGGGTAGCTTATGTTGTAGTCCTCGGAGTAGTTGCTCTTATGATGTTGGGTAAGTATCTAATGGCAGGTGGTGGGGAAGATGATAGTGATTCTAAAGAGAAAAAAGATTAAACTTTTTTCCCTTCAATATATAGTTGAGAAACCTCTTTTGTATGTAAGATAGTTTGTAGTGCTATACTACTACTATCTTTTATCTCATCAGGAAGCTCTATTAGAGCAAAATCTGCATCTTTACCTACTTTTATCTCTCCCGAGTTTAAATTAAAAATTTTTGCAGGTGTTGAGGTAATACTTTTTATCAATAGATTTGCTAACTCTTCAAGTTTTTGAGTATGGTGTAACATTAATCCTGCTCTTAACTCATCAAATATATTTAATGAATTATTTGAACTTAATCCATCTGTTGCAATGGTAAATGCAATATCTCTATCTATTATCTCTTCAATGGGAAGTCTACCACATCCAAGTAGTCTATTTGAACGTGGACAGTGAGCGATAGAGTGACCTTGATTTGCCAAATGGTTAAACTCGTTAGAGGTATCCTGAACAGCATGTACGAAGTGTGTTGGGACATCATCAAAACTATCTATAAACTCATCTATATCTGTAACTGCATAGCTTGTTGAGAAGAATTTCTGAAAAAATGGTAAAAAATCTCCTGAACTACTCTCTCACCATTCA
>CAMZNQ010000182.1 GCA_947313765.1 uncultured Sulfurovum sp. | reverse complement strand
ATGGTCTCTAATTCAAACCAACTCTTTAGTCGTGTATCAATTAAAATGCCCTTATGAGAAGAGATTTTTCTATTGATAAATTTAATAAGCTCTACCTCTCCAATATTTTCTACCCTCTTATCTATTTTGGTTGGTTGTATGCAAAAAGGAGGACACTCTCTTGACGTTTTTGCAAAATCATCAGTTAAAATATTTCCAACATCTTGAATACGTTCAATTTTAACTTTTTGTCCTGAATCAGTTGTGATAACATGAGATAGCCTATCAGTTATTCCCACTAAGTAGTTATCTTGTTTAGGTGAGCTTGCTAAAACTAATCCTGTTAATAATGAGAATATAAGTAGTTTTTTCATCTAATCTTCCTTTTACCTTTTTAAATGGAATTTATTATACTCTTTTTAGGGTAAAATACATTAATAATATAACTTTTTAAGGAAATAAAAAATGGCAATAATTATTAATAAACCACTAGATATGCATCTTCATCTAAGAGATGGGGATATGCTTAAAACAGTAGCACCACTAAGTTCAAAGAGTTTTGCAGGAGCAATCATTATGCCAAACTTAGTACCACCAGTTACGACAAGAGAGGAGCTTGTCTCATATAGAGATAGAATTAAATCTTCAATAGGAGATGACACTTTTACCCCATATATGACACTCTTTTTTAAACCTACATACACAAAAGAGTTTTTAGAATCTATTAAAGATGAACTAACATCAATAAAACTATATCCAGCAGGGATTACTACAAATTCAGAAGGAGGAGTTAGTGGTTTTAATGTAGAGGAGTTAAGAGAGACACTTGATGCCATGAGTGAACTAGAGATACCCCTATCTATTCATGGAGAGACTAATGGTTTTGTTATGGATAGAGAGGCTGAATTTGTATCTATTTATGAGATGTTAGCAACAAATTTTCCAAAATTAACTATCATTATGGAGCATATTACAACAAAAGAGAGTGTTGAAGCATTAGATAGATTCAATAACCTATATGCAACTATTACTCTTCATCATTTAATGATTACCCTTGATGATGTGGCAGGTGGGATGTTGCAACCTCATCTATTTTGTAAACCTATTGCAAAACGACCAGAAGATAGAGAAGCCTTAAGAAGAGTAGCACTAGATGGTCATCCAAAGGTTATGTTTGGTTCAGACTCTGCACCTCATCCACAAGATGCAAAGGAGAGTTGTGGTTGTGCAGCAGGTGTATTTACATCTCCAATTGCACTTCAAGTTTTAACTCAACTCTTTATGGAGAACTCTACTCTTGAAAAGCTACAAGATTTTGTATCAAATAATGCACAAAAAATATATAAAAATATCTCTGTTCCCAAAAAGAGTATAACTTTAGAAAAAATACCATTTACTGTTCCAAACAGATATGGCATAGTAGTTCCAATGTATGCAGGGGAGACTTTAGCATATACAATTACAAAAATTGAAAGATAGATTATGATAGCAAACAACATTGAAGAGCTAATAGGAAATACACCCTTAGTTAAATTAAATAGACTTTCAAAACTCTCTGGTGCTACAATATTGGCAAAATGTGAATTTATGAATCCCACATCATCTGTAAAAGATAGAATTGCAATGAATATGATAAATAGAGCCTTAGAGTCTGGAGATATTAATATAAACTCAACAATAATTGAACCAACATCAGGAAATACAGGTGTTGGGTTAGCTGCGATATGTGCATCTAAATCTCTAAAGCTCATATTGACAATGCCTGAGTCAATGAGTATTGAGAGAAGAAAATTACTATCCCATTTAGGTGCAGAGATTGTTCTTACTCCTGCATCAGAAGGGATGAATGGTGCAATAAAAAGAGCAGAGAGCCTAGCAGTTGAGAGAGATGGTTTTGTTCTTCAACAATTTAACAATCCAGATAACCCTGCAATACATAGAGAGACAACGGCTAAAGAGATTATTAGAGATACATATAAGAAAGTTGACTATTTTATCGCTTCAGTAGGAACAGGTGGAACATTAACAGGAACAGCAGAGGCACTAAAGGAGGCAATTCCAAATATAAAAGTTGTAGCAGTAGAACCTCTCTCCTCTCCTGTTCTCTCTGGTGGAGAGGGTGCATCACATAAAATTCAAGGTATTGGAGCAGGATTTATTCCAAATATTCTAAATAGAGATATATATGATGAGATAATTAAAGTTTCAGATGAAGAGGCATTTAGTAGAGCAAAAGAGTTGGCAAAAACAGAAGGACTACTTGTAGGAATCTCGTCTGGAGCAAATGTAAATGCTACGTTTGAGGTAGCATCTCGACCTGAAAATAGAGGTAAAGTATTTGTAACTATACTATGCGATACAGCAGAACGTTATCTCTCAACAGAGCTATTTGAGTAGAGAGATGCAACTTTTAGAGACTATTAAGATAGAAGATGGAGAGATAAAAAATCTCTATTGGCATAATAAAAGATGCAATAGTAGTAGATTTAAACTTTTTAATGAAAAAAAAGAGTTAAAACTTGAAAAACATATCAATCCACCAAAAAAAGGTCTCTATCGTTGCCGTATACTCTACGCTAAAGATATAGAACTAATTGAGTATATCCCCTATACTTATCGAACAATAGACTCATTAAAAGTAATACAAAGTGATATTGAATATAGCCATAAATATGCCAATAGAGAAGAGTTAGATAGGTTAAGAGGAGATTACAATGAAGTTATCATAGAAAAAGATGGATTAATTACAGATACTACCATTGCAAATATCGCTTTTTACAATGGTCTGAATTGGATAACACCCAAAAAACCTCTACTAAAAGGGACAATGAGAGAAAATCTTCTCCATAAAAACCTTTTAACGCTAAAAGATATAAGAAAAGAGGAATTAGTAAACTTTTCACATTTTGCTTTAATGAATGCTATGATAGGATTTCAGATTAAAAAAAATATTAATGGGAGAATAGAGTGTTAATAAAAAGCTTAGACACAAAAGATTTTAGAGAGGTTATGAGTGATAATATATCAAGAGCTATTGAGTACATGTTTGATAACAATCAAGAGTTTGCTGTTGCTTGTGAGCTTGACAATGTTAAATTTACTCCAGAGCTTCCTCTTGAAATAAAAGATTCTATCCCAGATGTAACACTATTTATGTTGGCAAACTACTCATTTGAATCAGCTTTAATAGATAGTAAATATCTATCTTTTGAAACAGGATTTGGAAGTGAAAACTTTGGTGCATTGGTTCAAATACCTCTTTTAGCAATAAAACAGATTGTTGTGGAAAATTATCCTATTTTAATAAATATTACCTCATATATAGAACCTATTGAAGAGGAAGAGGAGACAACAGAAGAGTTTAACTCTATGTCTGCACTCTTAAGCAATCCAGAAAATGCAAAACTTCTCAAAAAGAGATAGAGTTTAGCATTTTCCAGAGATAATATAATTTACAACATTGTCAATAAATACATTATTTTTATTCTCTTTACTATATACAATATAGAATTTTCTTGACATTGTAAACCCATATATTCTTGATTCAAATAAATCTCCACGAGCCACCTCATCAGCAATAGCATGTTTAGATATTACAGATACTGTAGGCTCACTTGGGTCTACCTTTGCACGTTTAACACTCTGTAAGGCAGCTGTTGTATTTGAAACTTCAGACAAAACATTAAAACTTTTACACGAAACACCCAACTCCTCAAAAACTTCACCAATTAGTTTACGTGTATGAGAACCCTCTTCTCTACAAATCCACTTATACTCATACAACTCCTCTGTATTTACTGTTTTTGGTAGTTGAGTATTTGAAAAAATAACTAACTCATCTTCAAACCACTCTCTATATATTAAATTATCATCAAATATTGGAGATTCAATAAGACCTACATCAAGCTTTCTATCCTTTAATCCATTAATTATCTTATCTGTTGTATCAATACTTAAAGTAACATCATTACCAATGGTTTCTGAAATGCTATTTAAGCACTCTCCTGGGATTACATACGAACCAATTGTATATGATGCACCCAATCTAAAAGTCATCTCTTTTTTAATAATTTTTAAGACATCTTTCTCAAGAATATGAATAGACTTTTCTAACTGTAATACAATTTTATAAAGTGCATCTCCTTCTGGTGTTAATCGTATACCATTTTTTTTACGGTCAATAATCTTTGCCTCTAAATATGCCTCTATAAACTTAATCTGTTGTGTAACTGCTGGTTGGGAAATCCCCAATTTAGCAGATGCCTTTGAGAAACTCCGTTCACGTGCTACGGTTAAAAAAGTCTCCATTTTTACAAAATCTTTTAACATTACCTACCCTTATAATTTATATTAATTTTATTATATCCGATTATATTTAAAAAAAATCATAAGATAAACAAATATTTTCTCTTTTAAATATAATATTTAGTTATTAAAATCTAAAAATATTAAATATTAATATATAAGGTGTTATAATATATATAAAAAAGTGATAATATGCAAGAAGTAATAGGAGCTTTAAATGAAGCTCAACAAGAAGCTGTTCAACACATTAATGGGCCTCTTCTTATTTTAGCAGGGGCAGGTTCAGGAAAAACAAAAACCCTTACAACAAGGTTAGCTTATCTCATATCAGTGGTAGGTATTAACCCTCAAAATACCCTAACACTTACGTTTACAAATAAATCGGCAAAAGAGATGCGTTATCGTGCATTAGGACTTATCGAAAACCATACATCTTCAATGCCTCTACTTTGTACTTTTCATAAGTTTGGTCTTCTATTTTTAAAATTCAACATTGAGAAATTAGGTCGTTCAAATAACTTTGTAATTATAGATTCCGAAGACAGAAAAAAGATACTTAAACAAATAGCAAAAAAACACAAGATAGATTTAAATATAGCATTTATTGGTTCAGAGATTGCAAAGTATAAGAATAACTTATTAACTGCTGATGAAATCTTAAAAAAAGCAGAACTCTCTGACTATAAAAAGATTGCTATTGTCTATAAAGAGTATGAGAAAGAGATTATAGATAATAATCTAGTTGATTTTGATGATTTGCTAATGTTAACCTACAAAATCTTAAATGAAAATGATAAATTAAGACGAGATATATCAAATAGATATAGATATATTATGGTAGATGAGTATCAAGATACAAATGAGTTACAATTTAGACTATTGGAACTCTTAGCCTCTGAACATAATAATATATGTGTTGTAGGAGATGATGACCAGAGTATATATGGTTGGCGTGGAGCTAATATAGAGAATATTTTAGAGTTCTCAAACCATTTTAAAAATACAAAAATAGTAAAGTTAGAAATCAACTACCGTTCAACTACTCCTATTTTAAAATCTGCTAATGAGTTAATTGGTTATAACAAAAGAAGAATAGGTAAAAAACTTATCTCATTTAAAGGAGATGGTCAAGATGTTAAACTATTTCACTCAATCAATGAATCTTTAGAGGCAAAATATATTGCAAAAGAGATAAAAGCTCTATTGGCAAAAGGAGTTTTAGCTAGTGAAATTGCTGTACTATATCGTATTAATGCTCTTTCTCGCTCACTTGAAGAGGGATTTACAAAAGAGGAGTTAGCTTTTAAACTAATTGGTGGAATGCGTTTTTATGACCGTGCAGAGATAAAAGATATTATCTCCTACTTTAGAGTCATATCAAATACAAATGATGACTTCTCTTTAGAGAGAATCATAAATAAACCTAAAAGAGGTTTAGGACCAGTCTCCTTAGATAGACTTAAAAAAGAGGCATTTACAAGAGAGTCCTCCCTATTCTCACTAATTGAAAAGATAGAACCAGAGCAACTTAATAAAATTGTCTCACAAAGAGCTACAAATCAACTAAAAGAGTTTGTATCTGATATAAATATGCTAAAGAGAGCTATAAACAACTCTCTTTCTAATTTTATAACTCTCTTTGAATCTAAAATGGAGATAAAAAATTATTATGGTAAGTTAATTGATGGGCAAGAGCGTATTTTAAATATTGATGAATTCTATGGATATTTTAAAGATTCTGTATCCAAAAATAGAAATTTAACTTTAGATATATTTTTAAATAGTATCTCCTTAGAGAGTGACCAAGACCAAATGGAGAAAAATAGTATCTCCATTATGAGCATACACGCATCTAAAGGTTTAGAGTTTGAACATCTTTATGTTATTGGACTAGAAGAGGGATTTTTTCCAATTTTAGGAAATAATTACAATATGGAGGAGGAGCGTAGATTGGGATATGTAGCCATAACTAGAGCTAAATCTGATTTAACACTATGCTACACAGATAGTAGGTTCTACAAAGGACAGCGAAAAAATATTGATAAAAGTCGTTTTCTAATAGAGGCTGGATTAATTAATGATACATCCTTTAAAGTTAGTAAAAGTAAAAAATATAAAAAAGGGGATTTAGTAAAACATAAAAAATTTGGCATAGGTCGTGTTCAAAGTGCTATTAAATCTGGAAAAGAGTATAAACTAAAGATTAATTTTGGTGGAAGCAAACGAGATATTCTAAGCTCTTTTGTCCAATCAGTTTAGGATATATATGAATAGATTATTTGTTGTCAATAAACCCATTTTTCGTTCATCAAATGGATATATGGGGTATGTGAAGAGAAAATACAATACAAAGAAAGTAGGATTTTCAGGAACACTTGACCCTTTTGCCACAGGTTGCCTCATTGTAGCCACAGGACAATATCCTAAATTATTTCAATATCTAAAGAAAACACCAAAAGCCTACTCTGCAACACTTTGGCTAGGGGCTAACTCTCAAAGTTTAGACATAGAAAACATAGACTCTGTAAAGATAATACCTCCATTAACTATTAATGATATATATCAAGCACTAGAGAGTCTAAGGGGAGAGATAAGCTACTATCCACCGAAGTTTTCAGCAAAAAAGATTAATGGAAAGAGAGCCTATGATTTAGCTAGAGCAGGAGAAGATGTTAAACTCAAAAAGATAACCTCTACAATTTACGATATTCATTTAGTAAACTACAACCACCCTTTTGTTCACTTTGAAGCAGTTGTATCAGAGGGTACATATATTCGCTCACTAGGTGCAATCATTGCCGATAAATTAGGAGTAGATGCGACCCTATCTAGTCTAAGAAGAGATTATGAGGGAGCTTTTAGCTTTGAAGATGAAAAATCACTTGACCCACTTAAATATCTTAAAATTCCAAAAAACAACTATAGTGGAGATGAAGAGTATATGGCATTAGGAAAAAAACTCTCTTTAGACTATTTTGAGACAAAAGAGGATGGAGTCTACTGGGTAGATAGAGAGAGATACTTCTCTATTATTGAGATAGTAGAGGGAGAGGTTAAATATAGATTAAATAGAGTGGAGAAATATATTGAAGTTGATACTCCACCTCATAAATGAGGTGGTTTTACAATACTCTTGATTAAAATCGCAATAATCGTAAAATTATTGTCATGATTAAGGTTCAAGTATTAAAGAGTTTAGAGCATTAAATAAACATATTTTAGTAACGTAGATAAAAATATTGATATCTTACCTTTAGAGACGAGTATAAATAGTGATTTTTGTTGATACTAATGTATTGGTCTATTATAGTAGGTCGGGGTCTCCGTACCCCGACGATTAAAATTCAATATTTAAATAACCTCTTTATTGGAAAAATAAATGTTGGGGTAGGGACACCCCGACCTACAGGAATTCTAAAAGATAGACCCACCTTTTTAATTGATGAGGCTGATATGTTATCTCTCCCCCTATCTAAAAAAAATTAGTTATAATTTTACTTAAAGTAGGGAGATTGTTATGAGAGAAAAACATAAACTTTTCATAAGCTACCGTAGGGTTGATAGTGTAGATTTTGTAGGAAGATTACATGATAATCTAAAAGATGATTTTGATGTTTTTCTTGATACAGAAGGTGGGTTAGATTATGGTAAAGATTTTCCCTCTGCTCTGAAAAATGGGGTTAAAGATTCAGATGTACTTCTTTTGGTTATTGGTAAAGAGTGGAGTAGTGAGATAGAGAAGAAGCGTGATGGTGTTGATTTTGTTGTAGAGGAGATAGTTACAGCCATAGAGCATGGGTTAAGAGTTATTCCCATACTCATGAATGGTGTAGATATGCCCAATCTATTTCCCAAAAAGATTGAAAAGATAAAAAATTTGAACGCTTTTCCATTTGATAGAGGGGAGTTTTCTATCTATCTAAATGCTCTAAAAAGAGAGATTTTAAAAGAGCAAATAAGAGAGAGATGTGATGATTTTACAAAAGAGGTTTTAAGCGCTCTAACCCATAAACAGGTTGTTGTTCTATATCATCAAGAGTTTACCCCCATTGTGAAATATAGAGAGTCAATCGCTAAAACCCTCTCCTCTAAGTTTACAAATAACTTTTTTGAGTTCTCCATTCCTCCTTTTGTTGATAGTGAATCAACCTACATTAAACCCATTGCTCAAAATTGTAATCTAAAAGCAGAGACGCTTGGCGAGTGGTATATTGCCATTAGAGATAGATTGTCTAGTAGTGGTGAGCCTTTGGTTCTCTTTATCTACAATATTGAAGATGGTAATCGTGAGTTAGATAGAAAATTTACTACCTTGATACGAAATCTTAAAAATGAGTTTTCAAATTTTCATGCCCTATTTATTGGGCAAAAGGCTTTGGCGTGGCTTGTTTGGGGTGCAGGAGAACTCTCCCCTCTCAACAACGCTAAAGAGCTATTTTTTCCTGAAAGTGCTGAACCTTTAGAAGAGGATATTGTTGTTCAACAGTTTAACGCTCTGTGGAGATATAGAGAGCAGATATGCAGACTTTTAGCCAAAGAGAGGGTAGCAAGGTTTACCACTTGGTCACACAACGAAACAATAAACAGGCTCTTTTGGAAAAATCTTTTGGTTAAAGAGGGAAACTACTATGTTTGGAGAGGAGAGTCAACCAAACGAGTTGCTAAAGAGGTTTTGGATTGTGATGGATAGGTTATTACCAACAAAAATCCAAAAAATACAAAAAACATTTAGTAAGATAAGAGAAAAGAAGGAGCAACCCAAATGAGCTTACAACTAAAAACCCTACTAACGCTAATAGCCCTACTCCTAACCACCCTAAACGCCACCCAACCTCTCTCTCCATTGGTAGAAGAGGGAGAACCCCTAAGCCAACTTGAGCAACACTACATTCCTCAACAAAGTGGGGTAAACGCAGTCGCCATCAGCAAAGATGGCAAAACCATTGTCTTGGGTTCAGGAGATATATCCTTCAAGAATAATAGCATCAAAGTGTGGGAT
>CAMZNQ010000181.1 GCA_947313765.1 uncultured Sulfurovum sp. | reverse complement strand
TCTCCACTATTTACAGTTTCAGGATATACACTTCCAGTAACTGTACTATAACCTCTTTTTGGTAGACGAGCATACTCCTCAACAGGGAATGGCATACGCTCCATAACAGTATCATGAGTAACTGCCGACTCCATCTCTGCTTGGTCTATGGCATTATCAACATTCGGATAATGACCATCTCCACCACTATTATTACTATTGCTATTTGTATTTTTAGGTACAGTTGGTATATTCTTTTTAGGTGGTGGTATAGAAGATACTATTCTTCCTAAAGAAGGATTCTTTTTGATTAAAATCTCTTCTCGCACAACAGGTTGTGAAGATACTCCTGAAATAGATGGTAGATGACCTATCCTTGCTGTTCTTTCGGGATATAATGTAATAGTTCTTTGGTTACACCCTGAAAAGCCTAATATCGTTAATGCCATTAACGAATATTTTATTTTTTTAGAAAACATAAAAACTCCTTGATTTAGTTAAATGCTATTTACCTAGACAAAACTCTCCAAACATTTTATCTAAAATTTCTTCAGAATCATAAGGTTTAGAGATTGAACTTAGGGCAGATATAGCATCTTGAAGATGATATGAAAAGAACTCTAACTCTCCCAATTTTAGTGGCTCTTTTGCCTCCAAAATAGCTTTTTTAGCACTCTCTACAGCCTCTATCTGACGTGTTGAGATTAACATAAGCTCCTCATCTTGTCCAATATTATCAAAAAGTCTCTGAAGTTTAGTAGTTAAATTTTTAAAATTATGAGTATGAGTTACATATATTGAACCATACTCTTTTAATTTTGTATCATCTAAAACTTGTTCTAAATCAGCTTTATTGATGGCTACTATAATCTCTTTATTCTCTATTTTTTTTAAAATCTCTAAAATTCGGCTATCTTCGTCATCAAATCCCCTACTCCCATCAAAAAGAGCAATAACAACATCAGCATCTTCTATAGACTCCAAAGAGCGTTCAACTCCAATCTTCTCAATACTATCACGAGCATCACGAATTCCTGCTGTATCAATTAGACGAATAATATGAGAACCAATTCTAACCTGCTCCTCAATTGTATCTCGTGTTGTTCCTGCAATATCACTTACAATTGCTCTATCATAACTTAAAAGACCATTAAGAAGTGAACTTTTACCAACGTTTGGTTTACCTATGATTGCTACTCTAAATCCTTCTATGAGACCTTTACGGCGATGTGATGCATCAACAATATTTTCTATTTTTAAAATAAGTTCATCTAACTGTTTTAAGATATTTTCCACAATATCAGTAGGAATATCCTCTTCAGCATAATCTATCATAACTTCAGAGTAGGCAGTAGCTCTTAACATAGCCTCTCTACTCTCATCTATAAACTCTTTTAGATTACCTTTTAACTGTTTTGCTAATATCTTTGCTCCATCTACAGATTTAGCTTCTATTAATTTTGCTATTGCCTCTGCTTTTGTCAAGTCTATTTTGCCATTTAAAAAAGCTCTTTTAGAGAACTCTCCTGGTTGGGCTAGGACTGCTCCATGAAATATTAGTGTCTCTAAAATCTCTTGAGCAACAATCATTCCACCATGACACTGAAACTCTACAATATCTTCTCCTGTAAAAGAGTGAGGATTTTTAAAGTAGATAAGAATAGCATGGTCAATAAGATGATTTTCGTGATTATATAGAGAGGTTAAGTGCGCATATCTTGGAGTTATAGTATCTATTTTTGATATTTTTTTAGCAAGAGTAAGAGACAAAGAGCCACTTACTCGAATAATGGATATAGATGATACACCTGTTGCTGTAGCTATTGCTACTATGGTAGTAGACACTCTAAATCCTATTTTTTCTTACTATTGAAATCATTAATAACAATGAACTTCTTTCCATCTTTACCTGTTTTAATTGCAATATATTTATTTGGAAACATAGCACGGAGTTTCTCTAGTGCAATCTGCACTAAAATTCCATCTAACGGTTTTGTTTTTCCTCTTCCATGCTCTAAAATATGTTCTGCAATAGGTTTTAGATAGTTATCTATCATCTCCTCTTGTGCTTGAATAAATTCAGAGATTTCAAGTTTAATATATCGATTATATTCAGCATTAATCCAATTAAAAAGCATATAAGATAAAGCATTATAACGATAGCCCTCTTTACCTATGAGTAGTGCTGCATCTTCACCATCAAGGAAAATATGTGCAATACCGTTAAATACATCAACCTCTACAGTATCAATATGGAAACATGCTACTTCCATCATTTTTGAAATTTTATTTTCAATATCAATTGATAGTCTCTTATTTTCAGGAGTATATCTATCATCATCAAAAATTAACTCTTCACTATCATCTTTAACTTCATCACTAAAAAAGTTATCAACAATATCATCATCTTTATTAATAAACTCTTCAACACTTTTCTCTTTATGATGTACAATAGGTTGTTTTTCAACTTTAGTTTGAATGACCTCTTCTTCTTTCTCTTCCTCTATGAGAGGAGTACTATCTTCAATAGGCTTTTGAACAGATTCTTGTTTTGGTTCTTCTTTTATATCTGTTATCTTTTTAACAGCACTAATAATTGCTGTCTTTTTAAATAGACCCATAACACCAGAAGTAGGATGTTGTATTATCTCATAGTTTATCTCTGTTACTGAACATGATAACTCTTTTGCTGCCTTGCTGTAGGCCTCTTCTAATGTATCAGCTTCAATTCTTTTCATCTCCATGTTCGCATCTCCCCTTATAATTTATTTTTGTTTTGCTATTTTAGCAGATTTCTGTTTTTCAAATGCGTTATTAATTACATATTGTTGCCCTATTGTAAATAGGTTGTTTACTAACCAGTAAAGAACTAGTCCTGCTGGGAAACTAATAAAGAATACTGTCATAACTGCAGGTAACCATTGGAATATCTTCTGTTGCATTGGGTCGGTCATTGTATTTGGTGTAATACGTTGTTGATACCACATAGAAGCCCCCATCAATAGAGGTAATACAAAGTATGGGTCCATGACAGATAGGTCAGTAATCCATAGTGTCCACTCTGCACCTTGAAGCTCAACAGCATTTAAAAGAACTCTATAGATAGCAAAGAAGATTGGAATCTGTAGTATCATTGGAAGACAACCACCCATTGGGTTTGCTCCATGTCTCTTATACATCTCCATCATCTTCATATTCATCTTTTGAGGGTCTTTACTATACTTCTCTTTTAACTCTTTCATTTGAGGTGCTAACTCTTTTAACTTATTCATAGACATCATACCTTTGTACGAAAGAGGGAAAAGAATCAATTTTATAAGTAGTGTGACTAAAACAATTGCCCAACCCCAGTTACCTACAAGACCATGCAACCACTCCAAAACTTTAAATAGTGGTTTTGAAATAAAAGTAAAGAATCCATACTCAATAACATCTGTCAATTCAGGATTAATTGATTTTAATATAGAAGATACTTTTGGTCCAAGGTATCCATGAAGAGAAAATTCTTGTTCACCTTGAACAAAAAGAAGAGCATTATCTCTATCCTCTCCAATAATAATATTTGAGATTCTTAATGGCTTATCAAAATTATATAGTGTAGAGGTAAAATATCTATCAAAAGCAGAAGCGAATTTTGCATCTGGGATATTAAGCATATCCTCAACATCTCCATCTTCAAGAATCTCTACAACTCCATTCCCTTTTTTGATTAAAGAACCTTGAACAACCATATATCTCGTATGGTCTGCATTTGGTCTTTGTCCTGTTGTAATAAAATAGTCTGCAGGTTTAGATAGTTTAATATCTATGTCATAGTGACCATCTTTGTAAAAAGTTAACTCTTTTGTTACTGTTAGAGTAGATAGCTTTTGAGTTAAAGTTACTCTATTTACTTTATCACTATTTAAATCAATTGTTGAGTTAGAAGTTTTATAATGTACTTTAAGAGCCTCTTTGTTTAAAGCTACATCTGCAAATCTAATCTCTAATGGTTTTACCCACATAGGGTTTAAAAGCTCTAGTTTCTTACCATCATACTCATATTTTTTCTCTAACATTGTTACTTGTGCAATACGTCCAAGCTCATCTATATTGTAGATAAAATTATCTGATTTTACAGTTGTTAATGACTTTACAGTTGTAACAGGTGCTAAACTTTGAGAAGTTTGAGTAGGTACTGTTGCAGAGTTATTCTTAATAACATTTGGTGTCTGTTGTTCTTGTTGTGTTACCACTGTCTGATTTTTATCAATATTTTTTGCTGTTTTGGGCATAAACATATCAAATAATACAAATACTAAGAAAGATAGTACCAATGCAAGAAGAAGCCGTTGTTGAAGATTGTCGTTTTGTTCCACGAGTGATTGCCTTTTTGTAAACTCTTTTATATTTTAATATATACTATATCTGTTAAATTATATTAATAATTTAAAAATTATATTTAAAATTAATGAGAGATTATATCAAAAAGTTTTTAAAAACATCATTGTTTAAAGGTTTTTAGACGCTTTAATGCTTTAAAAAATTCATCTGTGGTTTTATTATACTCACTATTGAGTAAGTTTGGTTTAGCAACCAATATGTAATAGCCTGTTTTTAAATTTGGGAGATGGTTTAGAAAGTGAGAGCGAAGTAGACGCTTAGCTCTGTTTCTATGGACTGCATTGCCAACTTTTTTACTAGCAACAATCCCTAGCTTATACACCTTCATATCAGATTGATAGAAGAGTACAAACTTTGAAGTATGTACAGTTTTTGAGTTCTTATATACTATATTAAACTCTTTTGTAGTTTTTACACTATCAAAATATTTTAAACTGCTAATCTTTTTCTACCTTTTGCTCTTCTTGCAGAGATAACCTTACGTCCGTTTTTAGTTTTCATTCTTGTTCTAAATCCGTGTGTTCTTTTTCTTGGTGTGTTATGTGGTTGAAACGTTCTTTTCATAACTGATAACCATCCTTATTAGTATTTTACACAAAATTTAATATATGTGCATTAATTTTGAAACGAAATTTTACCCTAATTCTACTTAAAGATATAAACTGAAATACTATTTAATTCATTTTTTTAACTAAAAATGAACTAAATATATAAAATATAACAATGAGATAAATAAATTAATTTAAATCAGCTCCTAAAGAACAACCCTCTATCTTAGCTATCCGTCCTGCATGTCTTCCACCCTCAAACTCAGTATCAATAAAAGCATCAATCATACTCTCTACAACACCTTTACCTACAACGCGTTCTCCAAAACATAAAATATTTGCATCATTATGCGCTCTTGTTGCCCAAGCTGTATAGGCATCATGGCATAGTCCTGCACGTACTCCTACTACCTTATTTGCAGAGATAGAGATTCCTATCCCTGTACCACAAATAAGGATTCCAAAACTACCTCTATCTGCTACGACTGCATTGGCACATTTTTTAGCAAAGCCAGGATAATCTACTCTATCAGCAGAATCTGGTCCAAGGTCGATAATCTCATGACCTTTCTCTCTTACATAATCTTTTGTAAACTCTTTTAGAGCATAACCTGCGTGGTCTGTTGCAATGTAAAATCTCATATCTATCTCCTAATATAATGGTTCTTCTAATTGTAAATCTTCAATAAATGTTCCAAGTCTATCCCAACGAACTGTTTTTTTCTCATTATCCCATGAGAAGTAGATGAACCAAGGCTTTCCAATGACTAAACTATATGAAACTGAACCCCAAAAACGGCTATCGTTTGAGTTATCACGATTATCTCCCATCATATAGTAGTGGTCTTTTTCAACTTTTTTGTAAAAAGCGTTTACTACCTCTCCTGAACGTGTTAGAAATTTAGGAGTAGATAACTCTTTAATAAATGTAGGGTACATATCAATATCAACCCCATATTTAACTCTCTCTACTAAACTTTGCATTGCCGATGATTTTTCTGGTGTATATTGGATTCCAGGGTATCTGTCCATATATGGGTTATCTACCCATAATCGTCCTCTCATTTTTTTTATTTTATCTTTAGGATAACTCTTTTTAATATACTCATCCCCCTCTGAAAAGTGAATATAAAGATGGTTATCAACATAGATTATCTCATCTCCACCTGTTGCTACACATCTTTTTACAAAATGTGTCTTTCCATCTTTTGGAAATAGAAAAATAACAATATCTTCACGCTGTGGTTTATCTCCCTCTATTAAGTGACCATTATTATTAAAATCTGGAACTAGCTTTGTCTGAATCCAAGGTAACATTGGAATAGGAATACCATAGGAGAACTTTTTAGCAAAAAGAAAATCACCTACATGTAGAGTTCTCTTCATTGAACCTGATGGGATTACAAACGATTGAACCACAAAAAATATAAGAAAAAAAACAATAATAATTGTACCAGTCCAAGAGCTAGAGAATCTATATAGTTTTGATAAAAACTTCATTAATTATTACCTTTGCTTAGTAGTTTTGCTGATTTTAGTGTGTTTTCAAGAAGCATAGCAATAGTCATAGGACCTACTCCACCTGGTACGGGTGTAATGTATGAACATTTTGGAGCAACCGATTCAAAATCTACATCTCCAACAAGCTTACCACTATCTAAACGATTTATTCCAATATCAATAACAATAGCACCATCTTTTACCATATCTTCTTTAATAAGTGATGGTACACCAACCCCAACAATAACAATATCTGCTTTTGATGTATAGGATGCTAAATCTTTTGTATATATATGAGTTATAGTTACAGTTGCATTTGCATTTAGAAGTAGAGATGCCATAGGTTTACCTACAATATTACTTGCACCAACAACAACCACATCTTTACCCTCTAAATCAATATTATACTCCTCAAACATCTTCATGACTCCCAATGGAGTACATGCAACAAAGCTATCTAAATTTGTAACCATACGACCAACATTATAGGCATGAAATCCATCTACATCTTTTTTAGGGTTGATAACTTCAAGAATCTTATCTGTATCAATATGTTTAGGCAGGGGAAGTTGTACTAAGATACCGTGAATATGTGGATTTGTATTCATCATCTGAATAATTTGAATAATCTCATCTTCTGTAATTGTATTTGGCATTTTATGTGCAATGGAGTAGAAACCAACATTTTTACAAGCCTTCTCTTTCATTGCCACATAAGCATGACTTGCAGGGTCATCACCTACAATAACAACTGCTAAACCAGGAACAATGCCTTTTTCTTTTTTTAAAACTTCAACCTCTTGTTGAACATAATCTTGAACTTTATTTGATAATGATTTTCCATCTATAAGTTGCATTTTTTCACTTTTATATAATTTTTTGGTATTATATCAAAAAATCTTTATTAGAGAGGTATCCCATATTTTGAGACTTTTAAACTATATATTACTAATATCTATCTTTTCTACACTATCTTTTTCTAAATCTGATGATAATAAATCCATAGACAAGAACACAACAGATGATAGTTTTCTATCTCTTATTGAGTATGGTCGAATGCTATATAAAACCCCTAGAGGTATCTCATGTAGTAAATGTCATGGATTAAAAGGAGAGGGAGGTAAAAAGATTGCTAAATATTACGATAAGCATCAAAATATAAAGCTTCTAAGAAGTAGTGATATTAGAAACTACTCATTAAAGGAGTTAACAGATAGTCTAAAAAATAGATATAGAGAGAATGGTGTACGAAAAAGACATAAAATTATGCCAATATACTATATGACTAAAGAGGAGATTTTAGCTATCTATACCTATTTAAAAAGCAATAGAGAGAAGAATTAGCTACCTTGAATATTTATATAGAAATTCTAAACTAGAGCTATTTGGTGGCTGAATGGTAATATCTGTCTCAAAATTCTTACTATGCTCTATTCGTGCCTTAACTCCATCTTTTCCATTTTTATGTTGATATATAACTGTTATATCTTTAGAGATTTTTCTTCCAATCTCAAAAGAGATATTATCCTGCTCATCTGTTCCTAACAGAAGATGGTCAATATCTACTCCTAAACTTCTCATAATTCCCTTTGCCAATGTTCCACCTAAAAGAGTATATGCCTCTGCACCTCCTCCATCTCTCTCTCCTGTCCCATCAAAAAGAATAAGTGAAAGAATCTCTTGTTGTGTCAAGTATGGTTCTGATGTAAAGTTAATAATAGGTTCATCTGGAGTACCTGATATAAAGATATGTATCACATAGTTATCTTTTCTATAGTCAGCCTTTATGTCTAATTGAGGTTTTTTAGGGTCTCCTGCAAAATAGATATGACTATCATCTAATGTAAAATATTTATCCTCTATCTGATAATAACCTTTTTTAATTGTTGACATACCCATTATAAGAATATCTGATTTATATCTTTTTAAAATCTGTAAATCATTAAATATATCAATATCTACATCTTTTCCCATGTATTTAATGGGATTTTTACTATTAACTTTTATATTTATGGTTAAATTATCAAATAGAGTATTTGAACTCCTCTTTTTATCTTGTAAGATTATAATATCTGAATCCTCTACAATGTTAAAAGTATCTAATTCATAACTTATTATATTTCCCAAAATATCAATATCTCCAGATATTTCAACTACATTACTATTTAGAGAGATATTTAACCCTATATCTACTAAAATATCAAAATCTCTATTTTTATAGTTATACTCTTTAGCCTTTAGATGTAAATCTCCATTAAAAGTAGCTAGATTATACTCTCCACCCAAGAGAAGTTGATTATTAATCCAAAACTC
>CAMZNQ010000180.1 GCA_947313765.1 uncultured Sulfurovum sp. | reverse complement strand
CAATGAGCCAACACTCCAAGCAAAAGGGAGTGGGTTAAATTTGGTTTGTACAAGTGCTAAAAAAGCAGGGACGATGAGGAGTACAAAGACCACTAAAACACCTGCTAACTGAACGGATGATGTGACCGTTAGGGCTAGGAGTCCAAAGAAGAGCATCTCTTTTACTATGCCGTTTGTTTTGTGATATAGGGTAAAAAACAGGGTAGCCACTACTGCGTATAAGATAGCAGGTTCAACCAAATCTTCTAAAGTAGTAAAGAGTATGTCAGTGGCTTGGAGTTTGTTGAAAAGCTCTGTTCCTTGGGTGGTTTGAGAGAGTAAGATGATGATGCTACTCGCTCCCAAAGCGTAAAGCATTCCTATGAACGCTTCAATATGTTTAACCCTATAGGTGGCAATGGAGATGAGCAATGCCCCCACAATGGCAAAGGTAAAGGTTAGAGCAAATGGGTAAGCTCCATCAAAAAAGAGCAGACTCACAGCCACACCAATGGAGGCAAACTGTCCAATGGCTAGGTCGGTAAAGATTACCCCTCTTTTGATGATTTCTAGTCCAAAAATGGTGTGGATAAAGACCAATAAAATAGCCAAAATAAAGGCTGGGTAGAAAAGCGTAACTATTGACATAACTTTTCTGCTATCTCTTGATAAAATGTTTCAAGGCTGTCTGCACTATCGGTTGCACCCACATCATGAGGGACAATTTCAACTTTTGCCACTGCTTTATTGGCAATAAACTTAGCCGTTCGCTTTTCGTGATAGACATCTTGAAGAATCGTTTTTACCTTTTGATTTTTCATCTTTACAATGAGTTCCATAGAGTGTTTTGAACTTGGGCTAATGCCTGGTAGAGGCTCTATATTTCCCACACTCTGCACTCCGTAAGCCTTTAGGGCATAGTTAAAGAGTTCATGGTATTGAACCACTTTTTTGTTTTGACAACTTTTATATTGGTTCGCTAAATCCTCTGTTAGTTTCTCCATTTTGGTTTTAAAGCTCTGAAAATTCTCTGCATATTTAGCTCTGTTAGTTGGGTCAACCAAAGAGAGTTTCATGGAGATTAGCTCTGCAATGGGAATAATATTGTGAATATCGGTAGCAAAATGGGGGTTACCATCTGGATGAATGTCGCCATAGGCTCGTGAGACGCTAACAGGTTTGTCCATCATCTCTACTGCTCCACTCACATCTAAAAATCCCTCTGCTCCAATGCGAATCTTAGGGTTGTTGGCACTCTTTAGAAGTGGAGGCAACCAACCAATCTCTAGCTGTCCACCATTGATAATGAGCAAATCTTCTCCTCTTAACTTTCCAATAAGTGAGGGTTTTGGGGTAATAAAGTGTGGGTCAAGTTTTGGGTTCGCTAAAACGGTAACTTTTACCTCATCTCCTCCAATCGCTTTGGTTACCTCGCCTAAGTAGTTGTAGGTTGTTGCCACATTAATTTTGGCAAATATTGCTGTGGTTAATAGTAGTGTTGTAAATAGTGTTTTTTTCATCTTTTAATCCTCGTATACATTAAAATTTAGTAGGTGTGACCATGTCACACGCTTAATAATTGTTTCAAATGAGTAGTTCTATAAATGTAATTTTGATGTGTGACATGGTCACACCTACATTCTAAAATGCGTGAGCCCCATGAGAACCAGCTTCAATAATAAACTCTAAACCTATAAAATCTTCATCTTTTTGAACAGCTCCAAAACTTTTTGATTT
>CAMZNQ010000179.1 GCA_947313765.1 uncultured Sulfurovum sp. | reverse complement strand
ATAGCTCATTTAAGAACACTTTTCTATTTATAGATTTGCTCTTAAAACCATGCTATATTCTTTTATTTTTTAACTTACTATAATAAATATTGACAATTTAAGCTATTTTTACTATACTTAGTTAAATATTTGAACAATTGGAGTTATTTATTATGAAAATTTCACAATCAGCTAAAGAGAAGACCAAAGCTAAGATTTTAGAAGAGGCAGTTAATCTCATTATTGAAAAGGGGTTTAAAAATGCCTCCATGAGAGAGATGGCGAAAAATGCAGGGGTCTCTAACCCTACTATCTATAACTATTTTCCTACTAAAGAGAAGATTTTGTTTGCCTATGTGGAGCAGAAGCACAAAGAGACGGCGATGATTTTACAAGAGATTGAAGATTTTCACACCTATACCTTACGTGAGCAATTGCAAACACTCATTGAGACAGAGTTGGAGCTTTATCTTGAAGACAGAGAGTTTGTGATGCAAATCTCCGACATGGTGTTTCAGTCGGGTGGGTTAAAGCTCGACTCACTCTATGGGAACAATGAGGTCTTTACCGAGATGGTTGCTGATATGTTGAGCATTGCCATTGATGCAGAGGAGATTCCTAAACCACCTTTTGAAGAGCATTTACCACGTCTCTTTTGGGACTACTACATCATGGTGGTTGCCTATTGGATAAAAGATGACTCTGAAATGTTTGAGAACACCACACAGTTTATTGACCACTCTTTAGGGGTTGTTGAAGCGTTGTTGCAGTCAAATCTGCTCAACAAAGCCAATGATTTAGGGATGTTTCTCTTTAAAACACATCTTCTTGGAGCGTTAGAGAAGTTTAGCGTTAAAAAAACAGGGTTTTCTAAACTCAAAAGAAAACTAAAAGGGGTTCTTGATGACTAATGCAGATGATAATTTACAAAAAAAGATTCCAACTTCAAAAAGAAGCCGAGGGGTTGTCGCAGGAAAAGCGATGCTTAAAATTGGTGTAGTCTCAGGAACAGGAGCTGTAAAAAGAGCCTTTATGTCCAAAGAGAACAGAGAGGCTTCAAAGTCAGACACCCATGCAGAGATTGCTAAAGTTATCATTGACTCTTTGGGCGAACTCAAAGGGGTTTCGGTAAAAATTGCCCAACAAGTAGCCCTTGGAATGCCCTTTTTACCTCAAGAGTATCTTGATGAGATTAGCAAGTCATTTAATGCTATTCCTCCCATTAACAAAGCGTTAATTCGTAAAATCATTAAGCAGGAGTTGGGCGATTACCCACAAAATGTTTTTGATACTTTTGAGAGTGATGCTTTTGGGGCTGCGAGTTTGGGGCAGGTACACAGAGCTACTCATGAGGGAAAAGCTTTGGCTGTAAAGGTGCAATACCCAGGGATTGGCACAAGTATTGACTCTGATTTGTCGGTCATTAACTTTGGGCTGAACCGTTTCGCCAAAGGGCAAGATGTTGAGCATCTCATGAATGAGGTTAAAGAGCGTTTGACCGAAGAGGTTGACTATGAGTTAGAAGCCCAAAATACAAAGTATTATGAAGAGCATTTAGCGCATGAACTGATTGTTGTTCCAACCATTGTTGAGGCGTTGTCAACCAAAAGTGTTTTAACCTCTACCTTTTTAGAGGGAGAGAGTTTTGATGCCTTTTTAAAGAGCAATCCAAGCCAAGAGGTGCGTAACCACTACGCTCAACTCATTTTTGACTCTTTTTTCATGGGGCTTTACCAACTCAAAATGATACACGCCGACCCCAACCCAGGGAACTTCATCTTTATGGCTGACAACATGTTAGGCATGATTGACTTTGGTTGTGTCAAAAGGGTTGACACGGAGTTTTTAAGAGGTTTTTCAAAACTTCACATACTCCTCATAGACCATGCAACCGATGAAGAGGTCGCTCAACAGTATGTGGAACTCAACATGATAGATGAGGGCGAGATGAGTGAGAAGTTAAGCTTCTACCGAAATGCCATTAAACCACTTGACAGAATTTACATTGAGATTTTTGAGGGTGAAAAGTATGACTTTAAAGCCAACAATGACTTCTCACAACGTGGGTTTAACACCATCATGGAGGTACAAAAAAACCAACGTCACGCCGTCCATAAGATGAATGCAGACTATATCTTTATTGACCGTACGCTACTTGGCTATTACAATATGTTTGAGAAGATGGAAGCGACCATTGATACACG
>CAMZNQ010000178.1 GCA_947313765.1 uncultured Sulfurovum sp. | reverse complement strand
TCTATATGCGACACTATATACTAATAACATTCTTGAATATGAAGATGCACACTGTTACATCTATTTTACTATGACAGATGCATTTGTTACAGTATATAAAGATGGTGTTTTTATATACTCTAAATCAATAGAGTTCTCATTAGAGCAGATTTATGATAAATATTGTGCCTTAATTGGAGAAAAGATTGATAAAGATGAGTTTTTTGAAGTTTTGGAGTCAGAAGGGCTAAAAACAACTAATTCAATATATCAACAAAATTTAATGAGACTTTTTGGAGAGATTTTTCTTCAGATAAATGATATTATCATATATGCTAAACGTGCTTTCAATATTCCACACATTACAAAACTATTTTTAGGTTCTGTAAAAAGTCCAATTATAGGTTTAGGTGAGTATGGATATAACTATTTAAATATAACTACTTTTAATTTAGATTTCAAAAAAAAAAAAAAAAATGATGAGTGGTATGTTGACCAATTTCAATACTTAATGGTTAAATCTGGTTTAGATTACCTTGAGGGTTCGAAAAGCATAGTTAACATTAGCCCCTATCCTAGACCACCTATTTTTGTTAAGCGTTCTAGTGGTCAGTTTATCTTATCTGTAATTGGAGCATCTCTTTTAGCTATTGGGTTACCTCTCATTTACCTAATTCCTGCATATACAAATGAGGCGTATAATTTAAAATTAGATGTAGATAAGAAAAGTCTTATTAAAGAGGTTACAAAGTATAAAAAAATATTAAGTGAGAAACAGGCTGTTATTAAATCAAATAAAGAGAAATTGAAAGAGCTTAAATCTATTCTTGATTCTAAGGCAAAAACATTAACGTCTATCTATGATAAAAAAGTTAACTATAATTTTAAATCTAATTTTTTATATATATTTTCTAAAGATTTAGAAAAACACTCTGTTCATGTAGAGAAGATAGAGTCAAAAGATGATGAGTTTACTCTATATCTAATAAGTTCTGATGAGAAAAAGATTACAAGATATATTAAAGATATATCAGAACGATACTCTTTAATGATTAATAATATTAGTATAAAACGTATTGAGATAGATAAGAAAGATAACTTCTATAGAGGTATTTTAAAGGTTATGTACAGATGAAAGCATGGATTAATTTATTAAATGGGTTAGATGACTTTTTTGATGCGAAGAGTGATAATGAGAAGTGGATGCTAATTGGTATAGTTTTTGTTTTTATTGGATATCTCTCCTATAGCTTTTTTTTACCTTATGCAGAGGATAGATATAACAAATCTGTTCGTAATAAAAAGAGCCTTCAAAAATCTATTCTTAGTAGCAAACAGTATCTACAAGGTATTACTGTATCAGGAGATAGAGATTTTTACATTAAAAAGTATGATAATGACATATCTAATTTAGAGAAGTCTATCACTAAGGTACATGATAAAATTACATTTATCTCAACCTCTTTAGAGGAGTTATCCCCATTAATGTTCAATAAAGAGAGCTGGTCAAAGTTTTTAAACTCTATTACAAAAGAGGCAAAATCTGAAAATGTAAAAATTGACTATATAGATAACTCCTATGTAAATAATAAGGGAAGTTTTGGTCATGTACTTCAAATTGAAGTGGGTTGTAATGGCTCTTATAAGAATATAGTTAAGTTTTTAAATAAACTTGAAAAAAATGTATTGGTCACTGATATTTATGGCTCTTCAATATATTTAAATAGTGAACATACAAATATCTTAAGTGATATTAATATTTCAGTATGGGGGATTAATCATTAATGAAAAAGATAGTTATATCAAATATTTTACTCTTATCTTATATATATTCATATTCTCTCTCTCCAGATGAGATAACAAAAATGATATCTAAGATAAAAGAGAAGAGAGTTGGAATCTCTATTGGTAAATTAGAGAGTACTTCTAATCCATTTATTATAGTTCAACCTAAAAAAGAGGAGAACTTGACAAAAGAGGTTGAGAAAACTCCTATTTATATTCCTAAAGTGATTGTAGAGCCTACATATACATTAAGTGCAATACTAAATCACTCTGTTTTTATTAATAAAAAGTGGTATAAAAAAGGTGATAAAATAGGTAAATATAGAGTTATTTATATTGGAAAAAAGAGTGTTGTTATAAAGAGTAAAGAGAAAAAGAAAACACTCAAGTTAAAAAAGAGAAAACATATAAAGTTACACTAAGGATAGGATAATGATTTATTTAAAAAATAATTTAAGATTTTTTTTGATTATAGGAGCTTTTTTTTCAATGCTGACAACGCTCCCAGCAAAAGCAAACAGTTGTGAGTCTCAACTATTTACAGCAACACTGAATTCAGCATTAACAATTGCAGATGTAGTTGAAAATATAGCTGATGAGTGTGGATTAACATTAATAGTAAAAGATAGTGAAGCAAAAAAGAGATTATCAAATAAACTCTATTATGTAAAGTTAAACAATGCATCTCTATATGAGTTTTTAGACAATATTTTAGTTGAAAATGATATCTCTTATAAATTAGAGAATTCAATACTAAAAATATCTTATCTTAATACAGAAACATTTAAACTTCACTACATATCAGGAGATAGAAAAGGGAAAAGTAATGCTCATGTTACTATTGCTAATTCTGGAAAAGCATCATCTAGTGGGAGTGGTTCTAGTGGAGGAGAAGGAGCTACTGGTTCTAAAACAGGTGTCTCTATTGAGAGTTCTGATGATTTTACATTTTGGTCAACAATAGAAAAAGAGATATTCTCTCTACTAAATAGACCAGAGGATAGCTATAAAGCACCAACACCTATTGTCAATCCAGAGGCAGGAATGATTACTGTTACGGGAACAGCAAAGCAGATAGATAGAGTCTCTGTTTATATTAATGAGTTAACAAGACAGTTAAAGACACAAGTTCTTATTGATGTTCAGATTTTAAGCGTTACTTTTGATGATAGTTCTACTACTGGTGTTGATTGGAACCAACTATATAGTTTTCAAAATATGGCAATAGCTACAGCTAGTATGTTACAAAATAATGTTAATTCAATTTCATCTTCACGAGAGGGTGGTGATTTATCAATTAGTGATATTACCTCTGCCTCAGGTAGTGACCCTCAACATTCAGGAGCTATTATCACTAGAGGTTCAGTTAACATTAGTAATATTATTAAGTTTCTAAAAACACAAGGAGATGTGAAATCCATATCAAATCCTAAAATATTAACACTAAATAATCAACCAGCACTCATATCTGTAGGAAATGAACTATTCTATAAAATTCAATCAACATCAATACTTCAAAGTTCAGTAGGTGGTGGTTCTCAACAGACAGGAGAGACCATTGACTCTGTTTTTGCAGGTATTTTACTAGATATTACACCTGAAATATCAGAGGGAGGGTTGGTTACACTTAAGATTAATCCATCAATATCTGATACATTGAATACAGTTGAACGTAATGGAGATGGTTCAAGAAATATTCCTCCTGATTTATCAAGAAAACAGATATCTTCTGTGGTAACTGTTCAAGATGGAGAGCATGTTATATTGGGTGGATTAATCTCCTCTAAATCTGGTACAAAAATATCTAAAGTTCCTTTGCTTGGAGATATACCTCTACTTGAACATCTATTTAAACGTGAGGTTAATATTGAAAATGTTGATGAGTTAGTTTTAATTGTTACTCCACATATCATTAAGAAAAAGAGTAATCTATCTTTAGAAGAGTTAGGGTATAAAAAGTTACATTATGAGTAGTAGATATAGTGGATTAAGAGATATTTTTATTGATAGTGTTGAGAAAGAGTCTTATATAGATTTAGAGTATACGCAATATAACTATAAATTATTAAAGAGCAGTTTAGAGAAACCTCTTAAGATGATTTTGCTATATGGTAGACCAGGAACGGGTAAGAGTATGCTTCTTAATAAGCTTTACCATAATCTAAAAAATAGTCGTGAAATATACTATTTTGAAGCTCCTATTTTAAGTGAGAAGGAGTTTCTTATCCGTATTATTGAATCTATCTCCTCTTATCAAGTCCCAAATAATATGAGAGTAAATTTTGATGCTCTTTTAAAATATTGTCAGAGTATAAGGGGAAAACGAGAGATTATATTCTTGTTAGATGAGTGTCAACTATATAGTGAATCTCTTATGGAGAAGATACGACTTCTATCTGATACAAGGGTAGTTAAATTTGTTATTACTCTACATAAGACAGATAATGAAGAGGTTATAGCTAAAGAGCATTTTAAAACACGTATTTGGGAAGTTATCGAGATGAAGAATGCAAGTGATAGTGATTTAGAATATTATATTAGAAAAAAGATGGTTAAAAAAGGTTTTATGGAAATCTCTAATATGTTAAAAAAGAAAGATTTTAAATATATATACTCTTTTACTAAAGGTAATTTTAGAGAGACAAATAAGTATATGTATACGATTTTTACTATTTATGAATATTATGACAAGAGAGAACCTAATAAACTATCTACCAAAAGATTTTCTAAAAAAATCTTGGAGATGTCTGCATTAAAACTAGGATACATTAATGGATAAAATATATAAATTAGAGGAGCAGTGGAAAATATATAAAAGTAGAAAATTTATATCATCTTTAGTACTATTTTTTTCATTTTATGCTCTTGTTGGAGGTTTCTATTATCTATATCTAAAACGAAGTTATATAAGTAACTTTTTTTTAGAAAAGAGTAGTCTCCTTAAAGTTGCTTCTCAAAAAGAGTTAAATATTAGTAAACCTATTGCTCTTATTGATAAAAATGTTATTGTAAAAGAGGATGTTATTATCCAAAAAGAGGAAGAGCCTAAAGAAGTTGAAGTAGAAGAGCTATTTTTTAAACCTATAATTCCAATTATAGATATGGATAGAGAGGTTAAGAAGAGTTCAAAGAGAAGGAGAACAGCAGTTGTCCATAGAGCTAAAAAAGAGTCAAATAGAGTAAAAGCAAAGCCTTCAAAATATATAACACCAGAGGAGTTATCTAAAGTTAAAACAGCATCAACTCACTATATGGAGCGTGATACAACAAATCTAAAGAGAATTAATTTGAGTTCAAGTTCTAAAAATTATATAGAGACTATGAAAAAGAAATTTTATAGGAGTAAAAATCCTAGAGATGCTCTTTTATTAGCAAAAGCATTTTATAGAGATAGAAAATATAGAGATTCAGAGAAGTGGGGACTTGAAGCAAATAGGTTAGATTCCAATTTGGATGAGAGTTGGATTATTTTTGCTAAGTCTAAAGCTAAACTTGGAAGAAAAAAAGAGGCTATTAAAATTTTAGCAATGTATTATGATAAGAGTAAGTCTCATAGAGTTAGAGTCGCAATTGATAAAATCAAAGTTGGAAAAATATAATGAGATTAATATTTACTATATCACTAATGAGTAATCTTCTGTTTTCATCAAATCTATCAAAACTATATTCTCTTTATGAGAATCAAAAGTATGATAAGGCTTGTAACTATGCAAATAAGTACTTTTATAAAAAAAAGAATAAAAACTCTGAAAACTATTTAACACTCTATGGACTATCTTGTTTAGAGACTAATAATATAGATAGAGTAGCCGTACCTATGACAAGGTTGACAAAATCGGAAGATGCACGTGCTAATGCTAACTATTTTGGAACAATACTTCTTCAAAAACAGCTTCTACTACAAGCTATACTAGATAAAAAGCCCTTAGGAGATTTAATTCTTCCTAAGACTAACTTTATTATCTCAAAGATATTTAGACTCTTTTTAGAAGAAAAATATAGATTAGAAGAGAATACATACATATTTAAAGATAAAGAGTTACTCTATAAATTATATATTAAAAGAGTTAGAAGAGGAGATAGGTATATGGTTATAGATATATATAAAGATGATAAATTTACTAAACGATATCAATATAAATAGGAGAATTATATATGCAAAAAATTATAGATTTATTGATAAAAGAGAATGCACTTGATGAGAGAAAACTAGAACTTTTTATAAATAAATATGGTGAAGATAAAGTAACTATTGGAAACCTTATTAAGGTTAGATTGATTAATAGAGAAGAGATGGAGACAATAATAAATAAAGAGTTACGTCTACATAGTTTAACTCTAAAAGAGTTAGAGTCTATTTCTGGTATTGATACAACCGATTTATTAAAGCGTCAAGCTAAAGACGCAAATATGGAGTATATGGATATTAGAGGTATAGAGATAGACCTTAAGCTATTAAAACGATTACCTCTAAAACAGTTGGTTAAATATAAAGTGCTACCTCTATATGCAGAAGATAATAAGGTAACTGTTGCATTTTCTAATGCAAATGATTTTGAAGCAAGAGGTGCTATTGAACGATTCTTTCATGGAAAGATTATGGTTACTGTTCTATCTCGTGTGGAGATGATTGAGGAGATTTTAAGTCAACTCCATACAGAAGAGAGAGTTGAAGAGTTTACAGAGAATATTAAGCAAGATTTAGAGCAGGGTGGTAATGAAAAAGTTGACGAAAAAGAACTACCTGCTGTTGTTCAGCTAATTGATTTGATTTTAGAAGAGGCGATATCTAAAGGGACAAGTGATATTCATATTGAGGCAACAGAACACTACTGTTTAGTGCGTTATAGAATTGATGGAATTTTACAAGAGTATTTTAGAATGGAACAGGTAATATTCTCTCCTCTATCTTCTCGTATGAAGCTTCTCTCAAACCTTGATATTGCAGAGAAGAGAAAACCACAAGATGGACGTTTTACAAAAATAGTACATGGAAATATTTTTGACTTTAGGGTATCAACTCTGCCAACACTATTTGGAGAGTCTATTGTTATGAGGATTCTTGATAAGTCAAAATCAATGGTTAAATTAGAAGATGCAGGTATGAACCCCATATCCTATGAGAAGTTTATTAAAGGTATTCATGCACCTTATGGAATTGTGTTGGTAACTGGTCCTACTGGTTCTGGTAAGACAACTACACTATATGGAGCATTAAATGAGATTAAATCTGTAACAGATAAGACTATTACCGTTGAAGACCCAGTTGAGTATCAGATGGAGGGGATACAACAGGTTCAGATTAATAAAAATGCCGAACTAGATTTTCCTGATGCCCTACGTTCTATTCTTCGACAAGACCCCGATAAGATTATGATTGGGGAGATTCGAGACCAAGAGACCTTGCGTATTGCTATTCAAGCTGCTTTGACAGGTCACTTAGTTCTATCTACTCTTCATACAAACTCTGCTCTTGCATCTATTGGACGTATGTTAGATATGGGGATTGAGTCATATCTTATATCAGGAGCATTAGTTGCAATTCAGGGGCAGAGATTGGTACGTAAGATTTGCCAAAATTGTAAAGAGAAGACAGCATTATCTCCAAAGTTATATGAAGATATAAAAAATTATGTTCCAAAAGATGCAGTCTTTTATGAGGGTAAGGGTTGTCCTCTATGTAATGATTCAGGATATACAGGTAGAGAGATGATTTCAGAGGTATTGGTTATCTCTGAAATTATGTCCACAATGGTTGCAAATGGAGCTTCAAAAGAGCAGTTACAGATTCAAGCAGAGAAAGAGGGATGTTTCTCTATGTTTCAAGATGGCATTAAAAAAGCTTTAGCTGGTAAGACAACAGCTGAAGAGATGATCCGAGTAGCGAGGTCAT
>CAMZNQ010000177.1 GCA_947313765.1 uncultured Sulfurovum sp. | reverse complement strand
TCTCATCAAGAAGAGCATCAATCCAAGGTAAAAGTTTTCTTGAAGCGTGGTCTGTATGTAAAATAACAGGTACACCATAGGCTTTTGCTACTGTATGAACATGTTTTGCACCAGAGATTGTTCCTAAGATAGCTCTATCTTTTGAGTTTAACCCTTTACCTGCATAAAAATCTCCACCACCATTGGAGAATTGAATAATAATTGGAGAGTTGACTTTTGTTGCTGATTCCAAAACAGCATTAATAGATGATGTTCCAACTACATTAACAGCAGGGATTGCAAATCCCTCTTTTTTCGCTATTGAAAAAAGTTTTTGTATCTCATTACCACTTAAAACACCACACTCTAAATTATCTAATACTTTGTTTCCCATTATCTTTTATGCCTTTGATTTTTTTGTTATTTTACTATAATAGTTGCTCTTTTTCTCAACTTTTTACTTAAAATAGCTAATTTTTCTTTAAATTTCGTACCTTGTAATATTTTAATGATATTTGGTTTAACAACTTTAAAGGGTATCTCTCCCTCATCTTTTTTATCTTCTAAATAAATTACATGATACCCAAATTGTGTTTTTACTGGTTTAGTTGTAATAGAACCTTTAGACAAGGAGAATGCAACCTCTGAAAATTCAGGAACCATCTGCTCTCTTACAAACCACTCAAGCTCACCACCATTAACAGCACTAGGACCCGTTGATTTCTCTTTTGCTAGTTCAATAAACCTCTCTTTTAGATTACCTTTACTACGTTTTAACTCTCTGATAATCTTATCTGCTTCTAATTTTGTAGATAGTAGTATGTGTCTAACTTTTACAGATGCAGGTCTATAGAATTTATCTCTATTGTCTCTATAGTATATTTTTGCCTCTATGTTTGAAATTTTAATCTCTTCTACTTTTCTCTTCATCCAAAAGTCTAACATCAATTTCTCTTTTATCTTTTTTAATGCTTTTTTGAACTCTAGACTCTTATCTATTTTAATCTTTTTTGCATCTTCTAAAAATAGTTTACTATCAATAAGTTTATCTATTACCCCTTTTTGTTGCTCTTTTGTCAATAGATTGAATTTTGCATTAGGTAGTTGAGAATGGACAAAATTGTCTACCTCTTCTTGTGTAACTTTTAAACTGTTGACAGTTGCAACAATCTCTGAAGCGATTAAATTTTGATTTAATATTATATATATTATTATAAAAACAACTTTCACTCTTTTTCCTTCAGTTGAAATAGGTCAAATTTATAAATTATAGCGTAATATAGTAAACATTCCATAAACACTTTCAACTAAATTTAAGTATTCAACTATATTATATAAATTAAAAAAGTTAAACTATTATGTCAATAAAAAAGATAAAAAAAGCTACAAAAAAAGAGATAGAGGAGATTAAATCTCTATTTCTAGCACACTATCCAGACTCAATTACAGAATTAAATTATAATAATCTATATGAACTATTAATCTCTGTTATGTTATCTGCACAGTGTACCGACAAGAGAGTAAATATCATAACTCCTGCACTATTTAAAGCCTATCCTAAAGTTATTGATTTGGCAAATGCCGATTTAGATGAGGTTAAATCATATATAAAATCTTGCTCTTTCTACAACAATAAGGCAAAAAACCTAATAAAGATGGCTCAATATGTAGTAGAACATTTTGATGGCGAGATTCCACTAGAACAAAAAGAGCTTATGAAGTTAGCAGGTGTAGGACAAAAGACAGCAAATGTTGTGATGATAGAGTATACAGGTGCTAATGTGATGGCAGTAGATACTCATGTCTTTAGAGTAGCACATCGTTTAGGGCTTAGTGATGATAAGACGGCTACAAAAACAGAAGAGACCTTAAGTAAAAAGTTTAAAACCAATTTACACCTATTGCACCAAGCTATGGTTCTATTTGGAAGATATAGATGTAAAGCAATTAATCCAGAGTGTGAGGGGTGTTTTTTGGATAGATATTGCCGTACATCTGAAACTTTTAAAGTTTAAATTAAATCTATAACATCTTTAATTACTCTAAATGTTTTATCTATGGAGTCTAATTTAACTCTCTCATGAATAGAGTGAGGTGAGACAATGGTAGGTCCAATAGAGGCAAATTTTATATTTGGATATTTTTCCAATAAAAGACCACACTCTAACCCAGCATGAATCGCCTCATATCTACTCTCTTTAAACTCTTTAATCATTGCAGTGTTAACCAAAGATGTAAACTCATTTATTTGTGGTTTCCATGCAGGATATTTATACTCTATTGAGCTTTTAAATCCATACTTTTTAAACAAATCTATATTTCTACTGTTTATGGACTCTAAACCCTCTTCACTCATTCCTCTTGTGGAGCATTCTATCTTCACTACTCCCTGTTCAAAGCTTACAATAGCTAAGTTGATACTAGTGTCAGGTATATTGAACTCTTCATTGTGAACATAGACTCCATCTTTAAATTCATTTAATAGATTTAGAAAATCTCTACTATCATATACATTTACAGTTGTATCAAAAGGTTTAACCTCTACTAATTGGTTTGACTCTAAAGGCTCTTTTGAAGATAATAGTATATTTGCATTAGTTGGGATAGAGTTACGTCTTTCTCCACCATGAAATGAAGAGATATGAACATCTTTATCTTTTAAAAAATCTGAAATTACTTTAATTGCATTTGGAATATTTTTATGAATATCTAGTCCAGAGTGTCCACCTTGTAATCCTGTAACAGAGAGTAGATAGAAGTAGTCGTAAGCATCTGCCTTTTCAAGATTTCTATTGGCTATCAAATCAGCACCACCAGCACAACCAATAGATACAACTCCCTCATCTTCAAAATCAAGGTTTAGCATATATTTTGCATTTAAATCTAAATCAATTGCTCCTGCACCAATTAGTCCAACCTCTTCATCAGATGTCAATAGAAATTCTAACTCATACCCCTCATCCATCAATTGCATCATCATAGCAATACCCATGCCATTATCAGCACCTAATGAGGAGTTTTTTGCATACATCCAACCATCTTCTATGTAAGTTTCTATATTTGGTGCTTCTCCCATACATACCATGTCATAGTGAGCTTGAAGAGCTAATATTGGTTTACCTCTTCTGATTAATATATTTTTTGCATCATCAGTTGAGACCTCATATCCTCTCTCTTTTGCAAATGAGTAGAAGAATTTAAATAGTTCAGTAGAGTCTTGACTACAGTGTGGAACTTTTGTTAATTCTATAAAATGATTAATAATTTTCTCTTTCATATATTTATTCCCTTTTTTAATTCATATTATATCTAAGTGAACTACTCAATCTCTAAAGAAGATTGGGCTTCTTGTTTCATAATGCCGTGATTTTTAACAAGTGTTAGAAACTCTATGACACTCCACAAGCTTATATTCCGATAGTTCCTACCGTATTTCTATTATCAACTTTAAGCCATAGTTTCTTATATTAAGTGGTTTTTTTCCTGTACTTGCACCACAATAAGAGCATATGCTATTGATTTGGCCAATCGTCTATTAGACATCATTTCTCTAACGCTCAAAGTTTCAAGACAGATAATATCGTATTGATTGGTTATCTCATCTGATATCTTATGAAGATAGTCTTTTCTTTGATTATTGATTTTGGTATGAAGTTTTTGAACTTTTAGCTTGGCTTTTTGTCTATAGTTAAGGAAATAGTTATAAAGAAAGCGTATAGAGCCAAAGTGCTTTTCTATGAGTTGTATCTGTATCTTGTTTGGATAGATACGGTATTTCATAGCTTTTAACATTTGACCCCTTTTACATAATTTATAATATTATATATTATTTTTGTAAATATGTCAAGGAAAAGAACATGAAAAAAAACAATAGAAAACCATACGGTTATTAAACTACAAATAGAGCGAAAATCTGACTCTGTTAGCACCTTGCACACATTCATACGAATGGCTAAAGACCATTGGGATTTCTAATAAGAGCGATTAAAAATTGTATGACAAATTTAACATATATATAATATTTTCCATATTTATATCTTATAATGTTTATAAATTTACTAAGGATAAATTAATGGCAAAGAAAAAAATAATATTTGAGTGTCAAGCATGTGGATTTCAAAGTCCTCGTTGGTTAGGTAAATGTACGGGTTGTAATGAGTGGGATACTATGGTTGAGCTTACTACAGAACAGATAAAATTTGTAGAGGAGATAAAAAAAAGCTCTGCTACCTCCTCCTCTAAACATGCCATCTCTATTACAGAGATTGAAGAGGAGGATATAGCACGTTTTAGTTCAGGAAGTAAAGAGTTAGATTTGGTTTTAGGTGGAGGGATTGTTTCAGGTTCACTAACACTTATTGGTGGAAGCCCTGGAATTGGAAAATCTACATTACTTTTGAAGATAGCAGGTAATCTTGCTAAAGAGAGTATCCCTGTACTTTATGTATCTGGAGAGGAATCAGCAGGACAGATAAAACTAAGAGCAGATAGACTAAATGCAAATGAGAAAGAGCTTTACCTCTTAGCAGAGATTAATCTTCAAACTATTTTAGCAGAGATTCAATCTAAAAATTATAGTTTTATCATTATTGACTCCATTCAGACTCTATACTCAGAAGAGACCACCTCTGCCCCTGGTTCAGTAACACAAGTTCGTACCATCACATTTGAGTTAATGCGTTTAGCAAAGAGTTTAAATATTCCCATATTTATTATTGGTCACATAACAAAAGATGGTTCAATAGCAGGACCTAGAGTATTGGAACATATGGTAGATACAGTACTCTATTTTGAAGGAGACCCAAACTCAGAATTGAGGCTTTTACGAGGATTTAAAAATCGTTTTGGTAGCACAAATGAGGTTGGAATTTTTGAGATGTCAAAGAGAGGTTTACTAGATGCAGAAACAATGGCAGGGAAGTTTTTTAATAAAGATAAATTGGCATCAGG
>CAMZNQ010000176.1 GCA_947313765.1 uncultured Sulfurovum sp. | reverse complement strand
CTTCAACATCTAATCGGTTCTCTAAACCACTTGTTATAAATATGAACTGATTACTCAATCTTCTATCAATCATTCCAACTAATATGATGCCATGCTTAGTAAAATCAAAGTCATCGACCATTATACCATCTAATAATGAGCCTTGGGGAATAACCATCTCTCTAAATGAAAAATCTTCATCTGTACTCAATAATCGCTCTACAAGTTTAGTCGTAAGAGGTTTATGTAAGATATTATAGATACGATTAGCACTAACTTGATAAATATCAATAATCCTACTAGCTCCTGCCATTTTTAACTTTTGTGTTGTATGTGGAGAATCAGATAGAGCTACAATAATAGCTTTTGGAAATATATTATGAAGAGATAGAGTTAGAAATACATTTAAATAGTGGTCCTTCATAACACAAATAAGATAATCATTCTCTTTGATGGGTAGCTCTTCTAATGCTGTATCATCTGTTACATCTAAAAGTTTTACATTGCTATACCCATCATCTATTGCCTTTTTATATGCTATCTCCTCGTTAACAATAATAGACAAATTCATTAAATTATATCTAAGTTCTTTAGCTAAAAATACATATTCCTTAGAATATCCAAACATAAAAGCTCTACGCTCAAACATATTTAATCTCCTTATATAATGATTTAAAGTGTGCTATACTAACCTTACGACCCATTAATAATAAAACATCCCCCTCTTGAAGATGTAGACGAATTGGAGGATTAAATATAAATTCTCCTGAAGCACCAACTTGAAGACCTATACAGAGAAGTTTATGCTCTTTAAGATTTAACTCATCAATCTTTTTACCAACCATTTTTCTATGAAAAGTTGAATTAACCTCATCAAGTTGTGCCAAGTGTTGACCTGTCAAAATAGCATATATAGCCTTATACATAACAGGTTGAGTAATAGCAGAGAAGAGCATTCTATTTGCAATCATAGTTGGAAGAACGACATTATCTGCTCCTGCAAGTATAAATTTTTTTGAAATCTTATCTGTACTTGCACGAGATATTACCCTAATCTTTCTCGATATTGCTTTTGCATTTAATGTAATATATATATTTGCAATATCGCTACTTGTTAATGCTAAGAGTGTTATTTTTGCATAATCTGTATTAAATTTAGAAATGACATCATGCCTAGTAGCATCATCTTGTATTGCACTATATCCATCTCTTATTGCATTTTCTAATTTATCTTTATTCTTCTCTAGTATAATATATCGTCCATCATACTCTTTAGCATAATGCTTCAAGAACATTCTAGTCATCTGACCATAACCACATATAATCATAAACTCTTCATTCTTATTTATCTCTTCAACAAGTCTATTCTCTTTAAGCTCTGTAAGTTTTTCAGAAAAAGAGGAGACAATAACGGATGTTACAAATGAAATCATAGCAATACCTGTTACGATAATAGCCATAGATACCACCCTACCCTCTGGAGTTACAGGAGAGATATCCCCATACCCAACTGTTGAGATAGTAATTAATGCCCAATATAGAGCATCAAAAAGAGAATTAACGCTATCATTACTCTGCTCTTCAAATACATAAATTGCAATCCCTGCTGTAATAGTAATAAACATAAGAAGAAATAGAAGTGTAAAAAGTTCAAACTTTTTACTAGATAAAACACTTAGAAACTGATTAATACTTTTGGTATAACGCAAGAGTTTAAATACACGAAAGAGTACAAATATACGCAATACCCTTAAAGGTCGATAGGCAGGTAGAATCGCTAGTAAATCAATAATGGCTGTAGGAGAGAGAAGATATTCAACTTTCCCTTTTAAAATCTTCTTGGTAACCTTTCTTAATGAAAATTTTCTATTTAAAAATTTTGCCTCTCCATACTCTTTAACTACTAAGATATGCCAATCATTATATACCCATAGACGAGTAAAATATTCAAGAGTAAAAATCATAGTAACAACATAAATATCAAAAAAGTCTACCCATTCAGGGACTTCATGTTTAACTTCATAGACTAAAATAGTAATAGAAACAACAATTAAGGAAATCATAAAAATATCAAAATACTTTTTATATTGATAATCTTGATTTTGTAGAAGATTTGAGGCTGTTTCCTTCACCCTCTTGTATGTATCTGAACTATTAAGAAAAAATGCAAATTTAACAATCATTTTTTTTAACACAATTAACTCCTTTTATGATTATATTATAAAGGAGTTATGCTTCAATAAGAGATATCTTCAAAATTTTCATTAAAGAGTAGATATAAAAAGTAACATAATTAATACAATGGAGGAAGAATGAAAGCATTAATGGCAAACCAAGCCACTAAACTTTCATCTAAGGAGATTGAAGCTTTTGCAAATATGATTACAACTCAAAGATAGTTCTATTTGCTAAAGAAGAGGGATAATCTCTATTTGTCGCAATAGATTGTGAAAGAGTTTTAATACTCTCCTCTTCTATATCTTCTAATGATATAGAAATATTATATTCATCTACATACCCTAATGATAGTAGTTCTCCATATATACTCTTAACCATATCTAAAACAGAAGAGACTTTTACTATCTCACATCTAGCATACTTCTCTCTAGGAAAAGAGACTTCTGCTACACGTAAGGTTGGGTCATCTCCTGGTATCTGTTGCGCTCCAAAGAGTGGTTTTGAACAAACTACTGCTCTTGTAAAAGTTGGAATAAATTGAGATAGATGATTAATCGCATTTCTTGTACGCTCTTCTACCTCATCTTCTCTCCATGACCTATCTATCTTCTCAAGAAAATTTTGGTTTAAGTTTGGCTGACAACTTACAATGGAGTTTTCCACTAAACCATCTTTGTAAAGTGTTATATTATTTGTCATTCCATGTAACTGAAAATAACCATTTGGATATGGTGTAAATTGAGCCATACCTTGTGGTGTTCCACGCTCTCCATGAAAGATAATTTCAGGAAATATTGTATCGGTATGATCCTCCCATCTACTTACATAGGCTGACTTAAACTCTACCATACGTTGACAAGGAACTCCTAACATATCATCTATTTTACCTATTCTAAATCCTGTTGCATTGATAATATAATCAAATTTATCTTTATGACTATTGTCATCTTTAATATAAGAGATTTCCCAACAATCATTAATTGAGTCTTTTTGTATATTATGAACAATACTCTCCATTTGAATGGTTACAGAGTCTAGTTTTTCTAAATATAGAGATACACCTGCTGATAATCTAAATAGGTTTAATCCATACTCTTGTACAATGATTAATGGAAATTGTACACTATCTAAATCTATATTTTTAGCCACAGGTATCATCCACTCATCTAATAGTTTAGGTTTTGGGATAATATCTCTCTCTTTTAAATGTTCAATCTCCTCTCTACTGTAACATCTATAGTAATTTTTAGCATCTCCAAGAACTCTATTGTTAGAATCTATCTCTATAAGCTTCTCATACTCGACACTAAGTAGCTCTAAACGTGATAATAAATCTGTTGGTTTACCTTTATCTGTTGTTGGTAATACAATAACAGTAGGTCGATAGTCAACAACAAATGGGTAGAATCGTAAAAACTCTATTGACTGCTTTAAAAGCTTAATGCACTGCTCATCAGATATTTCTCTATATAGATTTCCACCTGCATGTAGATGACAAAATGGAGGGCCTGAAACTAAACTAGACTCTTTCTCAAACAGAGTAACATCAACCCCTCTTTGACCTAAATAGAGTGCTGTTGTTGCTCCTGAAACGCCTCCACCAATAATGGCTATTTTTGCTCTTTTATCTATCATAGTAACTCTCTTATATCTCCAAAATCATCAATAACAACAGAGGGACTATAACTCTCTATATCCTCTCCATAGTTATAACCATATGTAACACCAATAGTATCCATGCTACATGCTTGACCTGCTAAAATATCATTTTTAGAATCTCCAACCATGATACTCTCTTTTATGGTAACATTTAATCTTTCGCACACATGAAGTAGTGGTAGTGGGCTAGGTTTTTTATCTACTAAAGAGTCCCCACCAATAAAGTAATCGAAGAGTTCAAACATCTCTAAACTCTTTAATATTGGTTCAATAAAGGAGAAAGGCTTGTTGGTTACAATTGCTAAAGAGTAACCTTTAGAGTTAAGTAGTTTAAGGGTATCTAAAACATTAGGATAGAGAGTTGTCTTTACAGATAAATTCTCTCCATAGAACTTTAAAAAAATATCTAAAGCCTCTTCAATTAAATCAGAACTAAGACTATTATCAATCGTTACTCCTCCACTTAATGCACGTTGTACCAATATGGAAGCTCCATTACCTACCCATCCATCAATGATAGATTCATCAAATGTTTTACTGCCAATTGACTCTAACATATAATTGACTGCTAAAGCCAAATCGGGTGTAGAGTTTATAAGTGTTCCATCTAAGTCAAAGATGACAACTTTTTTATCATTAAATTTCAAATTAATACCTTCTATAATATTTTGTAATATTACTAGAAGATGCTTAGAGTTAAATTATGATTTTTATTTTTAGTAGAAAGGGTTAAATAGTACATTTTTTCTAAGTTTATCTGCTTCTGACTCAAAAAAATTTCTATTTTTATCTTCTCTATTATCTGTTTGATTATTAATTTTATTATTTTTTATAAATTTACTAAGTTCCATCTTTAGTTCTCTGTTTTCTAAATAGAGTATTTTATATCTCTCTTTTAGCTCTTCATAACTCTTTTTCACAATGAAGTTTGACTCTTCTATTCTCTCAATCTCATCTGTTAATACTCTATGATTTACTCTTAATCTATCAATAGTCAATCTATTTTTTTGTAACTCATTAAGATGTTCATCTTCTTGTTCTATTATCTGGTTTTGAAGTTTTTGAACTATACTTTCAGAAGTAATAAACCTATTTTGTATAGATGAAAAATCTTTTAACTCATTTTTGAGTTTTACATTAAGGAGTTTCTCTTCATTCAAAGCACTATTTAAGAAAGATACCCTCTCCTCTTTTGCTCTATCTATCTCTTTAGCATGTTCTACTAAACCTCTTAGTGTCTCTATTCTATTTATAAAAAGAATAATTAAAATAGATATAATCATACTAATTAATAAAAATAGAAATAGAATAATATAAAAATTACTATCTATCTGAAAATTGGCAAAAACTCTATCCATTATTTATCCTTTTATTCTATCATACCCTTTAGGTGCGTTACACACTAAAAAGTTGCTATTAAAAACCTCATTGTATCTCATATTAGAAAATATAATCTTCACATGATTATCTAAATTATCAACATATACGATTTTTGATATTTGATTTTTATCATCAAGCGTTATTAAATACTCTATATTCTTATATGATGCTTGATAATCACTTAAAGTTAGCTTATTTGCTCTTGATAAAATAGATTTTAAATCAATAGCCTCATCAACTAGATAATTTGCTACCTGTTCTAAATCATGGTCAACAACAGTAAGTTGAACACCATCTGTACAAACCTCTTTTTTTGAGGGTTCTCTATAGTTCCACTTAAAGAGACTTCTTTTGTAACTATGCTCTACTCCAGAATCATCAGAGGTGGTTTCAACTATATCTTCAAAGTATACAGCACCCTTATATTTAATAACTTTACCATTATCATTGGTAATAGTCTGCTGGAAGTTAGTTGTAAAATTAGATGGAAGTGTTATCTCTGCTGATAACACTAAAAATGAGATTGATAAAATTATTAATATCTTCATAGAAAATTCCCTATTTAAATTAGATTATTAATATAATACCAAAAAAATGTGTAGGAACTAGATAAAAAGTAACAATACCATTAAAATCACGTTGAAAAAAATAGCATAGCCATATTTTGGATTTTTTGTTTTATATGCTTTATGTAGTGTCCAGAATAGAGTTAATATTAAAAAAAGGTATAAAATGAGCCACCATATCATCTGTTTAAATCCTCTTTTCCTAACTTATCAACCATTTTAATGCTATCTAATGCATTTTCCAATATTTTTTTAGTAGATTTTAGTGGTTGCATCCTTAGATTAGTATTTTTTTTGTCTAAAGACTCATCCATTAGTATCTCCATAACATCTTTTTCTAACTCTGCATATATCTCTTGAAGTTTTTTCTCTATAAATTCTATATTCATTATTTACTCTTTGGTCTAAATATTTTAATAATATCTTCATTGGCTTCCATAAAAGAGCCACCAATTAGGTCAATACAGTATGGAACAGCAGGAAAAACAGCATCTAAACATTCTCGAATAGATTTTGGTTTACCTGGTAGGTTAATAATTAAACTACCATCACAAATCCCAGCTGTTTGCCGAGATAGAATAGCTGTTGGAACATATTGTAAACTTACTGCTCTCATCTGCTCTCCAAACCCTGGAAGTAATTTTTGACAAACATTTTCAGTAGCTTCGGTTGTAACATCTCTTGGAGCAGGTCCTGTTCCACCTGTAGTAACAATAAGGTCACAATTTTTATCACGAGCTAACTCTATTAACGTACTCTCAATAATGGGCTGTTCATCAGGAATACATCTATACTCATACTCACACTCATTAAGGAGATACTCTCTCATTGTATCCATAATTGCTACGCCTGATATATCTTCATATATCCCTTGACTTGCTCTATCACTTGTTGTGATTACACCTATATTAATCTTATCCATCTTTTCTATTTTCCTTTTTTCTCTATCCAATTTTCATTAAAACTCTATCTAGTGATGATGTACTTAAAATACGTTTTAAATACCCCAATAGAGTTGTTGCTTTTGTTATGTAATATCTTGGTTTTGGCTTTTTAGCCATAACAATTTGATAAACCACTTTAGCCACAGAGATTGGCTCTTCATTAAATGGTACTTTTGACTTTTTCTTCTCTAAATTTTTAAGATAATTCTCTTTAAAAATAGACCCATCTATATCTACATTCTCTTTTAATTTCTGCATAGCAGTTTTACGAAAATTTGATGTTATTGGACCTGTATTTAAGAGAGTAGGATATATCTCTGTGCCTTTTAACTCTAAACGTAGAGTATCTGTTAATCCCTCTATGGCATATTTACTAGCATTATATGCACCACGACCAAAAAGAGATACTAAACCCAAAACAGAAGAGTGCTGAATGATTTTTCCATACCCCTGCTTTCGCATTATTGGAATAATCTGCCTTGTAGATTCATGCAATCCAAAAACATTTGTCTCAAACTGCTCCCTTAACACATCTGTTGATATATCTTCCAATGCTCCTGCTTGACCATATCCTGCATTATTGAACCAAATATCTATCTTTCCATCATCTTTTAATACTCTATCAATAACAGAAGAGATTTCATTAGGTTTTGTAACATCTAGTTTCAATACGTTTTTTAAACCAAACTCTTTAAGCATACCAATATCATCTTCACATTTAACAGTGGCATAGACTTTAACCCCTTTTGATTGTAGATATTTTGCTGTCTCTAAACCAATTCCAGTTGAACAACCTGTAATGATACTATTAGTTATTTTACTCTTTTCCATATTTTAAATCTTTTACAGCCTTTGTTATATCATCTTGACGCATAAAGTGTTCTCCAACTAAAAAAGCATCTGCTCCAACACGACTAAGCTCTTTAACCATCTCATGGTCTTTGATTCCACTCTCCGCTACAATAATCTTATTTTTAGGAATCAAAGGAATAAGCTTTTCACTTAGTTGCATATCCATCTCAAATGTCTCTAAATTACGATGATTAATCCCTATAATATCTGCTCCAGAAGAGATAGCTTTTGTTAAATCCTTTTTATCATGTATCTCAACTAAAGCCTCCATTCCTAAGTGCCTTGTGTAGTTAATTAACTCTTTTAACTCTTTTCTAGTTAATGCTTTAGCAATTAAGAGTAGATAGTCTGCTCCAAATGCTAAAGCCTCTATAATTTGATACTTATCTACAATAAAATCTTTACGAAGTAGAGGAATCGAAGTATAGCGACGTACCATTCCTAGATACTCTTTATCTCCTTTAAAAAAGTGTGGTTCAGTCAAGATAGATAGTGAGTCTGCTCCACCTTTTTCATACGCTTGACCAATAACCATAGGGTCAAAATCTTTTCGTATCAACCCTTTGCTTGGACTAGCCTTTTTAATCTCTGCAATAATTCGATAAGGATTCTCTTTTGTAGACTTTAATGCTGTTTTTACATCTTTTGGAGCAAAAGGATTATATGCTAAAGAGCGTCCCAACCACTCTAATGGATAATCAACTTTTCTCTTCTCTAAGTCCTCTTTTGTCTTTTTAATAATATCATCTAATATCTGTGCCATTTTTTCCCTCTTACTATTTTTTACATTTTGTACTTATTAAGTCCCAATGGTTACGAATCTCTTCTTCTTTTAAACCCTCTATCTTAATAACCTTTGTCATAATATTTAAAGACTCTTTACAATCTCCAAGCTTATAATATCCAAGTGCTAATGAGTCTAAATATGCACTATTTTCAGGTTGCTCCTCTAAAGCCTTTTTAATAACTCTTATACCTTTTTTAATATCAATATTTTTATCAATTAAAAGATATCCATAGTAGTTTAAATAGACTGTGTTTTTAATACCCATCTTCATAGCTATCTCAAAACGGTTAATAACCTCTTTTAACATAGTTTTATCATCTTTATTTGTAGTTGATTCATATAGTACCATAGCTGATTCAGCATACCATTTAGGCTCTTTAGTCTCTTTTATTAATTTTCGAGATAGCTTATCTGCTTTATCAAATGATTTAGATTCAATATATAAAGAGTATAACATCTCTGGATTATTATACTCTTTTTTTAGAAATTCAATAGCACTACCATAATCTTTAAGATGTAAATACCCCTCTACAACTTTTTCTGCATATTTCTCTTTTCTAGTTGACCTATATAGTGATTTGTATATAGGTACTATTTTTTCTATATCGTTTTGTTGAAAGTATATTGAGATAAGTTGTAAACATATCTTTTGACTACACTGTTTATTTAACCTATGATTCTCTAAAATAGATATTGCTTGTGAAGTATCTCTTAAATAATTAACTAATATTGTAGTTGTTTTTAATAAAATGTTTTCATTATAGCTTTTATTATAAGCATCTTTCAATAACTCTACTGCTCTATTGTAATCTTTAGTAAAGATATAGGGAGTTGCAGATAGTTCAAAATCTCTAGCCTCTTGTGATTGAGATAGAAGAGAGCTAGTCATCTCTTTTGCCTCTTCATATCTTTTAGCATATATATATGATGTTAAAATTAATCTTTTTGCTAATAAGTTTTTAGGATGTTTAGATATATACCCTTTTAGTTTTGAAATATTTTCTGAAGTTACACCTGAATATAGTGCTGTCTTTAACTCTTTCAATAGATAAGCATCTTTACCTGTTGTATCATATAATTTTTTATAGAAGTAGTTACTTTTTTTAAAATTATTACTCTGCTCATAAAAGATAGCTTTCATAATCCACTCATCTTCTTTAGAAGATGAACTATTTGAGACCTCTTTTCTATTTGCAAAATCCTTAGGATTATAATGAGCAAGTTCTTCTACTGGTACAACTTGACTATTTGGTTTGTAGCTTGTTGTACAACCTACAACTGATAAAAATATAAATGGTAAAATTACTCTATTTTTTAATCTATTATTCCTATACACTCTTTTTTTACCTCTTTAGTATCATTTTTAAATGTCTCCCAAAATGGAAATGTTCGACATTGGCGTGGTCTTACAGAGTATATTGTACACTGTTTTTTATGATTATCAAAAAAAATACACGCATAGTTGTTATCTTCTAATTTTTTTTCTATTAAAGAGAATCTATGTTTAACTTTTTTTAGATAGATTGTAGCAAACTCTTCTACACTTAGCTCTAAAAATTTAGATATTGCTTCAATTTCGGGGTATTTGACCCATATATAACCTGTCTCTCCAGTACAACATGCACCTTCACACTCTTCACATGCAGATGGGTTAAAACTATAATTATATCCTTTTTCTGTTAAGATATTACTCTTCATCGCTCAATAATCTCCTTTTATACTTTGGGTTTTAGCTTTAAAAAAAGCCTCTTTTGCCTCTTCTAGATAGTTACTACTCTTATCAAAAACAATTAATGGTGGCATTATTTTTGTTAATGATTTAGAGTTCATACGTGCAGAAATCATAACCAATTTGGACTCTCTATCAATTTTAGAGTGTACAAAACGTATAACTTCAGGGTTAATCTTATTTTCCTTTAAAAGAGCTAAAATTATATCAATCTGTTTTGCATCATAGCAAAATACAAATCGTCCTCTTGGCTTCAATATCTTTTTAACTTTTCCTACAAACTCTACAAGAGGAAGATGGTTAGCATATCTAGCAATATTTAGATGCTCATTTTTGCTTTGAATCACATCAGGATGATAAAAAGGTGGATTTGAAACTACAAAATCAAATTTTTTATCCTCAGTAAACTCTAGAAAGTCTCCTAAGTAACTATCTACCTCTAAACTATTTATCTTAAAATTATGCTCTGCATACATCAACATACTATTTTGCTTATCAATAATTGTAGTAGATATATTGAAATCCCTACTTAAGAGAAGAGACAATACTCCTACACCACAACCAACATCTAAAAGTGAACCTTTAGGATGAAATTTAGATATAAAATCATATAAAAAAATTGAATCACTGTTGTAAGAATAGCCTTTTATTGGTTGATAAATATACAATTAATTCTCTCCATCTTTTAAAATAGATAGAATTTTACTATAAATTGAATTTTTTTAGATAAAATTCTTCTTATGAACAATAATATTTTTACAGATACCCCTCCATTATCAACTGATTTTTGTATGCTAGATTATGAGTGTGCTTACATAGATGGAAATTCCGTACGCATGAACTATAAATATATAGAAGAGGCAACTCGCACATATAATACAGCACTTATCTCCCGTGGTTGGAGACGTTTTGGATATTACTATTTTCATCCTATTTGTAATGGATGCAATGAGTGTAAATCAATTAGAATTGATGTTGAAAACTTTAAACTTCGTAAATCTCAAAAAAAATCTATAAAGAGAAATAAGAGTACTGAAATTATTATTCAAAAGCCTACACTCTCCCAAGCTCATATTGATTTGTACAATAAGTATCACTCATTTAAACATAAAAAAGATAGTTGGTCACATAGAAATATATCTCCAAGAGAATATAGAGAAAATTTTGTAGAGGGAGCGCATGATTTCGGAAAAGAGGTTCTATATCTTAGAGATAATAAACTTATTGGTGTAGATTTAATTGATATTTTAGATGATGGAATCTCCTCTATCTATTTCTACTATGACCCTGATTATCCTAAACTCTCTTTAGGAACATATTCTCTACTATATCAAGTAGAACTTGCAAAAGTACTCGAACTACCTTGGATTTATTTAGGATATTGGGTTGATGGATGTAAAGCATTTAGTTATAAACCCAATTTTCAGCCTCAAGAGATACTTGATGGATTTCCAGAAGTAGATACAATTAGTGACTGGAAGCTCTTTCATAATCCAAATAGATAATATCTAAATATTTTACAATGTAATATAATTACCTATAAATATAATTGATTTTTTTATATTATTTAATATTTATATTAAGATATATTTTTCACAATTATGACACTTTTTTAGAGATTTATTAAAAAATATCATAAAAATTAATATTATTTCAGATTAGTTTAGCCATAATATATTCCATAAAAAATATATAATTATGGAGAAGAAATCAAAT
>CAMZNQ010000175.1 GCA_947313765.1 uncultured Sulfurovum sp. | reverse complement strand
CTTGATGAGAGTGAAAATCACTTTAAGGCTTATGGTAAACCACTATTCTCTTCACATATGATTGATTTATCAGAAGAGCCAATAGAGCAAAATATTGCTACATGTAAAGAGTATTTAGCACGAATGTCTAAAATTGGTATTACATTAGAGATTGAACTAGGTGTGACAGGTGGAGAAGAGGATGGTGTAGATAATACAGACATAGATAATGCACTACTCTACACTCAACCAGAAGAGGTGGCTTATGCTTATGAGGAGTTGATGAAAGTATCTCCTATGTTTACGATTGCTGCATCATTTGGAAATGTTCATGGAGTCTACAAGCCTGGAAATGTTGTATTGACTCCAACTATCTTAGATAACTCTCAAAAATATATTCAAGATAAGTTCAATACTTCTAAAAAACCTGTTGATTTTGTATTTCATGGTGGTTCAGGTTCAGAGCTTTCAGACATAAGAGAGTCTATTGGTTACGGTGTTGTAAAGATGAATATTGATACAGATACACAATGGGCATTTTGGAATGGAATCCGTGGATATATAGAACAATATAATGGCTATTTACAAGCTCAAATAGGAAATCCAGAGGGGGAAGATAAACCAAATAAAAAATATTATGACCCTCGTAAATGGTTAAGAGAGGGAGAGCTATCTGTAGTTAAACGTTTAGAAAAAGCTTTCTCTGATTTAAACTGTTTAGATAGAAATTGAATCTTTTAGGTGGGTGTTATTCCCACCATATAGTTGTTCTATTGTAATAACTTTAAATATCGATGAAACCTTTTCATAAAGAATCACAAATACTACACAAGCAAGTTATACTATTTCGCTATTAAAACATTAGGAAAATATTTATGAAAATTTTAATGACAACACTTTTACTTACGACACTAACAGTTACTGCCTTTGCAAATGAAACAAGAAATTTTAGTATTAAAAAAGAGAAAATTCTTAGCAAAATTACAACACGTATAGCTAAAGTAGAAAATCGCAAAAACTGTATGCAAAATGCAACTTCTTTAGAAAAGATGCAATCTTGTAGAGTTAAAAAATATAAAAACAGACCATTTAAACTTAAAAAAGGTATGACTTTTGAAGAGAAAAGAACTAAAGTAGTCAATAGAATTACAAAACGTATTGTAAAAATAAATAAACGAAAAGCATGTGTTGAAAATGCCTTAGATATTAGAGCTTTAAAAGCTTGTAAGCCCCAAAAAAAAACTAAAAGATAGTATTTTTCTATCTTTTATTAGAGGGTGAAAATATAAAATATAAAAATATCAAAGTTAGAAAGTATATATTATCAAAATAAAAAACTCCCCAACCCAAAAAAAACTGTTTAGAAATTATACCATTTATATAAAAAGAGATGATTTACTATCTAAAGATTTCTCAGGCAATAAAGCTCGTAAGTTTCACTACTTCTTAACTCATGATTTTGGCCATATTAAAAATGTAATATCATACGGTTCAGCTCAATCAAATGCAATGTACTCACTATCTGTTCTTGCAAAAAAGAAGGGTTGGAAGTTTGATTACTATGTAGACCATTTAGCTTCATATCTCAAAGATAATCCTCATGGTAACTATAGATATGCAGTTGAAAATGGAATGAAAATTCATATAGGCTCTACTACTCCTACCAAGATAACAGAAAAAGATACTCTAGTGATTGAAGAGGGTGGAAGACAAAAAGAGGCAGAATATGGAATGGAGATATTAGCAAAAGAGATTTTAGAGTGGAAGAGAGAAAAGAATCTTGATGAGTTAAATATCTTTTTACCCTCAGGTACAGGAACAACTGCTCTCTACTTGTCAAAATCTTTTAATGAGTTAGAAATAGAGTCACCTAATGTTTTTACAACGCCTTGCGTGGGAGATGTTGATTATCTGAAAAAACAGTTTCTAATGTTAGAAAAAGATGAAACTCTTCATCCAACCATCATAACTCCATCTAAAAAAAGACACTTTGGAAAACTCTACAAGGAATCTTATAATATTTGGTTAGAATTACAAAAAAATATGGAGATAGAGTTTGATTTACTCTATGACCCACATGGGTGGTTAACACTCTTGGAAAATCCACAAATTTTTAAAAAGCCTATACTCTATATTCATCAAGGTGGCTTGATAGGGAATGAGAGTATGTTGGCAAGATATAAGAGGAGATATGGTGAAGATATTTAGTACAAAAGATAAAAATTTTCAAGATGAGTTCAATGAGCTTTTAGAACGTGGAGCGATGGATATAGATGGTGTAACATCTATTGTAAAAGGGCTTCTTGATGATATTAAAAAAGATGGAAATCAAGCATTAAAAGAGCATATTGGGAAATTTGACCGATGGAGTCCAAGTTTCGATGAAGAGTTGCAGGTTAGCTTAAGCTCTATGGAAGAGGCGTACAATAATATTGACCCTACACTAAGAGATGCACTACATCTAGCATACGATAGAATAGAAAATTATCATCAAAAATTAATGCCAAAATCTTGGTTTGATTTTGAAAAAAATGGTTCTATGTTAGGACAAAAGGTAACAGCTGTTGATTTGGCAGGACTATATATCCCAGGTGGAAAAGCAGCATACCCATCATCTCTATTGATGAATGCTATACCTGCTATTGTTGCAGGAGTAGAAGAGATTGTTGTATGTACTCCTGCACCTGATAATGAGCTAAATGAACTTCTTTTAGCTGCATGTCATCTATGTAGAGTTACAAAGGTCTTTAAGGTTGGTGGAGCTTCTGCTATTGGAGCAATGGCTTATGGTACAGAGACCATACCTAAGGTAGATGTAATTACAGGCCCGGGAAATATCTTTGTAGCAACAGCTAAAAAATTGGTATATGGAGATGTAAATATTGATATGATAGCAGGGCCTAGTGAGATAGGAATCTTAGCAGACTCTACAGCTAGAGCAGACTATCTAGCCATAGATTTACTCTCACAAGCAGAACATGACGAGATGGCATCATCCATATTGATTACTACTGATAAATCATTAGCATCTAAAGTATCCAATAAGATAGAGGAGTTCTTAGGTAAACTAAGTAGAGAAGAGATAGCTAGAAAATCAATTAAAGAGCGTGGAGCAATTATTATTACTCAAACAATGGATGAGGCGATTGAGTTGATGAACCAAATTGCACCTGAACATTTAGAGATAGTTACATCAAACCCTATGGAGTTATTGTCAAAAGTTAAACATGCAGGAGCTATCTTTTTAGGAGAGTATACCCCTGAACCAATTGGAGACTACATTGCAGGGCCAAATCATACACTACCAACAGGTGGGACAGCTAAGTTCTACTCTCCTCTAAGTGTAGACCACTTTCTAAAAAAATCTTCTATCATCTCAATGACAAAAGAGGGATTAGAGGAGATTGGAGAGGCTTGTGCCTTAATTGCAAACACAGAGGGGTTAACAGCTCATGAAGAGTCTGTTAGAATCAGACTCTCTACCAATCCAACGCCAAAAATATAATAGATAGAAATAGGTCAGCAATAAAAACAGTAACAGAGGCTAAAACAACAGCCTTTGTTGTTGATACGCCCACCCCTTTTGCTCCACCAGTTGTGTGGTATCCTACATAAGAGCCAATAGTTCCAATAAGATAACCATATAAAAGTCCTTTTAAGATACCAGAGCCAATATCTGAAAAATGCAACAACTGATTAATGCTATCTGCATATACAACAGGGTTCATATCAAGAGCAAACCAAGCCATCATAAACGCCGACATATTTGAGATAAAATCAAAAGCAATAACCAAAAGAGGTACAGCAATAGTAGTTGCAATAATTCTAGGAATAATCAGATATTTTTTAGAATCAACAGCCAATGTTTCAATGGCATCAATCTGTTCAGTTACTCTCATAGTTCCAAGTTCAGCAGACATAGATGATATGGCTTGTGCTGTTACCATAAGACCTGCTAAAAGAGGTGCTAGTTCTCTACTGATGGAGATAAATATAGTATACCCCATAAAGCTCTCTGCCCCAAATTTTGAAAATCCTTGATAGAGTTGAACAGCTTCAATTAGACCTAAAAACAGTGCTGTTAAAAAGATAACTCCAAATGTTCCAATGGCTACAACTTCAGTCTGTTCAAATATCTGTTTAAATCTCCATGGACGCTTAAAGATTAATGGAAATAGATGTAGTTGAAAAAGTATGAATGCACCAAATCCATCCATCTTTTTCATAAAATTAACAAAGGGTCTACCAATAAATGCAAAGATTGATTCTATCATATGGCTCTTTTTATAAAATATTTTTTATTTATTTTATCTAAAAATATGCTAAACTAACTTTATGAAAATAGGAACAGATATTACTGTAATCAGTAGAATAGAAAAATCAATAGATAAGTTTGGTAAAAAATTTTTAGATAGATTTTTAGATGAAAGTGAACAGATGTTATCTACAAAAGCAGAGAGTATTGCAGGATATTGGGCATCAAAAGAGGCAATCTCTAAAGCATTAGGTTGTGGCATAGGAAGAGAGCTTTCATTTCATGATATTATCATCTATAAAGATTCTAAAAATGCACCACACTTTAAATTGAGCCAAAAAGCTCAAAAAATTCACAAAATTAAAAGCTCTTCCCTATCCATCGCTCATGATGGAGGTTTTGCTATTGCAGTTGTTATACTATTACAAACTAGAATTTGATAAAACAAATAGTATACTTACAAAAAAATAAAAAGAGACTAAATTATGTCCTTTTCCACCCTTGGTTTATCATCTCAAATAATAAAATCTCTTAAAGAGAGAGACTATGAAAATCCAACACCTATTCAAAAAGAGTTAATTCCAACCATATTTGGTGGACGTGATATTATGGCTGGGGCAATGACAGGTACAGGTAAAACAGCAGGATTTGCTCTACCTATTCTTCAAGAGATTATGAAAGAGCATCAAGAGGGAAAACACCATCTTAGAGCAGTTATCATTGTACCTACACGTGAGTTAGCAAAGCAGGTTCATGAGAGTTTTGAAGTTTACAGCAAGTATCTTCCTTTAAAATCTGTAGTTCTTTATGGTGGAGCAAATATAACTTCACAAGCTAATCGACTTAAAAAGGGTACTGATATTGTAGTCTCTACTTCTGGACGACTATTGGAGCATATTCAACAAAAAAATATCAATCTTAATGCTGTTCGCTATTTAGTTCTTGATGAAGCAGATACCATTTTAGATATGGGGTTTGTTTATGAAGTTACTAAAGTTATCTCTCATCTACCAAAAAAACGTCAAAACATATTGATAACAGCCACTCTATCTAGCTCTGTTAAACGTTTAGCAGAACAGATTTTACAGCGTCCTAAACTCATAGAGGTAGATAGTATGGGAACATCAGCAAGAAACGTAAAACAGATTATTCATCCTGTAACTCCTGAATTAAAAATGGAGCTTTTATCCTACTTAATTGGTTCAAAGAACTATAAACAAGTTTTAGTATTTGTTCGCAAAAAAGAGGAGGCAGATAGAGTTGGTAGAGAGTTGAATTTAAGTGGTTTAAAAAGTTCTGTAATTCATGGAGATAAGAGTTCTGGTATACGTGCTAGAGCTTTAGCATCTTTTAAAGAGGGAGTGACTCGTGTACTTGTTGCAACAGATATAGTTGCTAGAGGAATTGATATTCCCTCTTTAGAAGTAGTTATAAACTATGATATTCCTCATGTTACAGGAGATTTTATTCATAGAGTAGGAAGAACAGGACGTGCAGGAAAAAAAGGATTGGCCATTACCCTACTCTCTCCGAATGAAGAGGTGGCAATGAGAGATGTTGAACGATTAATGGGTAGAGCAGTAGAGCGTCAGGAGATAGATGGCTATACTCCTCCTAAAGTGGAAAAAGAGCAGAGAGGTGCAAGAAAAAATAGTAATCTAAAAAAGAGAACTAATGGTGCTTTTGGTAAGAGAAAAAATAGTTCTACTCCTACAAAAAAGAAGCGTAAAGTAACTAAGCGTGATGGATTTAAATCTCTTGATGCAAATCAAGGAGTTAGTAAAAAGAGTAAAAAGAGAAGAAAATAGTATAATTTTAATAAAAAGACGGAGAAATCAATTTTGGAAAAGAAGATAGATAAAAAAGAGAAGCAAGATAAAATAGTAAATATGTTTGATGATATCGCATCAACCTATGATTTAACAAACCGAGTTCTTAGCATGGGGATAGATATTAAGTGGCGAAGAACAGCATGTGAAAAGGCTTATGAAATTTTAGAACTTAAAGCTCTTACACAGATTACAGATGTAGCATGTGGTACTGGAGATTTACTCCTTTTTTGGAGAGAGTATGCCCAAAAAAAAGGGATTGTAGTTCAAGACTATGTTGGAGTTGACCCATCAGTAGGAATGTTAGAGGTAGCACGAAATAAGATTGATTTTGCAGAGTTTAAAGAGGGTAAGGCACAAGAGTTACCTGTAAAAGATGAATCAACAGAGTTAATATCTATCTCTTATGGAATCAGAAATGTAGTTGATAGAGTTGAAGCACTTCAAGAGTTCCATAGAGCATTAAAACCAAATGGAATTGTTGTTATCTTGGAGTTTACAAAACAAGAGAGAGCAGGTATGTTTGATAGAGTTGTTGATTTTGGCATGAAGAGAGTTCTTCCTAGAGTAGGAGGATTGATTTCAAAGAACTATGAAGCCTACAAATATCTTCCAGACTCTATAGAGGATTTTTTAACTACAAAGATGTTAGAAAAAGAGCTAGAAGATGCAGGATTTAAAATGAGATATACAAAATCATTTACAATGGGAATCTCAACACTATTGATAGCTCAAAAAATATGAAAAATAGATTAGATAATTTAAAAAATAATCCAAAATTTCAAGAGAAGCTAGAGAAGATTAAACCAAAAAAAAATATTTGGGGTGTTTTAGGTGTAGTTCTACTCTTTTTTGTACCTGAGGTTATTAATGTTATGTGGTATAAAGAGATAACTATCTGGTTGATGGAGTTAATCCATAACGCACCTCAAACTCCAATGAGTGAGCTTTTAGAGTGGTCTATTCCAAAAATATTTACAGGAGAGATTAGTTTTCTAAATATTGGATTTGGAATTGCCTTTTTAGTTTGGATTTTTTGGAATGATATTAAAAGATGGAGAGAAAGATGAAAAATCAATTTACAGAAGCAATGTCATTTAGACACGCTTGTAAGATATTTGATGAGAGTAAAAAGATTTCAGATGAGAAGATAAGATATATCTTAGAGGCAGGACAAAAAAGCCCAAGCTCTTTTGGAATGGAGGCTTGGAAGTTTTTAGTAGTTACAAATCAAGAGTTAAAAGAGAAGATACAACCTTTGTGTTGGAATCAGCCACAGATAACAACTTGTTCACATTTAGTTATTGTATTGGCAGGGATAGATAGTGTTAAACCATCTTCTGGAGAGGTTGAGAAACGTTTTGCTAGACGACCATTAAGCCAAGAGCAGATTGCAGGGTATATTGAACTCTACTCTAATCATCTAGCAGATACTCTTAGTTCAGATAAAAACATCTATGAGTGGACAGCAAGACAGACATAGATAGCAGTTGGTAACATGATGATAGCAGGAGCTTTTGAGGGTATTGACTCTTGTCCTATTGAGGGTTTTGAAAAAACTAAGTTAGAGGAGCTATTAAAGTTGGATACTACAAAATTTCAAATATCTATGTTGCTACCATTTGGTTATAGAATCAATACGCAATCAGAACAGTTAAGATTAGATTTTGATGAGGTTGTTGAATTTA
>CAMZNQ010000174.1 GCA_947313765.1 uncultured Sulfurovum sp. | reverse complement strand
ATTCAAGCAGGTGGCAGACATGCACCACTTCATCCACAAGCCCCTAAGATGGAGTTGGTAGAGAAAGATAAACGCAAATTTGTAGAGGGGAAAGAGGAGCTTTACAGACGGTTGACCATTCGTGAGTGTGCTAGAGTTCAGACTTTTCCAGATGAGCATAAGTTTTATTATAAAAATTTGACAGCAGGTTATAAAATGGTAGGAAATGCTGTTCCTCCTAGCTTGGCTTATGTTTTGGCTAAGAGGATTTATGAGGATTTGAATCAATTTAGAAGGTAATTCTCTCCTTTTTTGAGTTATTTTCTTACAGGTTGTGTCATGATTTTCGATGGTATCAAAAACATTAATAATTTAATCTCAATTTAATTAAAATATATTAATATGATGAATATTCATTCATTTTATAAAAACTTAGGGATTAGACAATGGAACTTTCACTACTATTACTCTTTTGGTACGGTATCCTTCACGCTTTTGGACCTGACCACTTGACAGCTATTGCCGATTTTTCAATTAGGAAAAACAAAAAACGGACGCTACTTATCACTTCACTTTTTGCTATGGGGCATGGGTTGATGCTCTTTTTGTTTGCTAAACTCTTACAAAACATAGATATTTCTGATGAGATACTCTCGTATGGGGATGTAATCTCTGCCACGGTTATTATTGCTATGGGGGTCTATCTACTCTACATGGTTTACTCAAATCAAATTCAACTTCATAAACACATTCATGCTCAAGAGGAGCATCTACACATTTGGTTTGGAAAAGAGCATGAACATGCTAAATCTGAAGAGCGTTCATCTTTTGCGTTGGGGTTACTCATGGGGATTGGTGGTGTTCGTGGAATGCTCATTACGCTTGGTGTTGTGGCAGGTGGAGAGGTTGATTTTATGATGGTTGGTGCATTTACAGCAGGGGTAATGGTTATTTTTATGGGGTTTGGATTGTTGATTCTCTATATTAATCAAAACTTTTTGGGTAACATTACCAATGTAAGAAGAGCGTTCACAACAGCAGGGGTTATCTCGCTTATTGTGGGAACAAATATTTTAATAGGATAGGAGAAAAAAGATATGTGTACAGATTGTGGTTGTAGTATTAGAGGCATGGAAGAACATGAGGGAAAACATAGTCATGATGGAGGTAAAACTTTTCATTCACACGATGAAGAGCATAGTCACTCTCATGAACATGACCATTCACATGAGCATCAAAAAGCTCATGAGCATTTGCATCATAACCCACAGTTAAATGATGCTAAAACCATTTCAGTGATTAAGAAGATTTTAGATAAAAATGATAAAGAGGCAGACCATAACCGTATGCATTTTGAGGAGCATGGTGTTTTAGGAATTAATCTTATGTCTAGCCCAGGGGCAGGTAAAACAACGCTTTTGGAGTATTTGGCTGATGTGGCAGAGTTTAAATTTGGGGTGGTTGAGGGTGACTTAGAGACCGAAAGAGATGCCGATAGATTAAGAGTTAAAAATATTCCTGCTCAACAGATACAGACAGGAACAGCTTGTCATTTAGATGCGTTCATGGTGCATAAAGGGCTTCACCATATGCCTTTAGATGAGATAGATGTCTGTTTTGTGGAGAATGTAGGAAACTTGGTTTGTCCTGCGTCCTATGATGTGGGGACACATTTAAATATTGTCTTGGTCTCCATTCCAGAGGGGGAAGATAAGATTGCTAAGTACCCTGTGATGTTCCGTGAGGCTGATTTGATTCTAATTACCAAAACAGATTTGTTACCTCATTTTAAATATGACATTGAGCGAGAGAAAAGAGAGGCACGACGCATTAAACCAAATGTGGACATTTTAGAAGTGAATGTGAATGACATAGATTCGGTTAAAGCTGTTGCTGATTGGATAGAGTTTAAAAGAAAGATGAGGGGTTAATTATATGTGTTTAAGTATTCCAAGTAAAGTAGTAAAGATAAGTGAAGATAAAACCATGTGTACTGTTGATACTATGGGGGTACAACGAGATGCAAACCTCATGATGATGGAAGATGCTGATATAAAAGTAGGTGATTATGTTCTGCTTCACATTGGTTTTGTGATGAATAAGATTGATGAGAAAGAGGCTTTACTCTCCATAGATACGTACAAAGAGATACTAGAACTCATGGATGAAGAAGATAGGAAAAGAGCCATTTTAGAAGATGATGAGTGTCCCAATAGGGGGTTATGATGGCAGAGCTTGAACTAAAAAATCTCTATGATGATTTTCGTGATGGAAAGACCATTGAAGCATATGCTAAAATCATTGCCGAAGATGCTAAGAAACTAGAAAAACCTATTAATATCATGGAGGTTTGTGGTGGTCATACTCATACCATCATGAAGTTTGGGTTGCCTCAACTTCTACCTGAAAATGTAAATTTCATCCATGGGCCAGGTTGTCCTGTCTGTATTATGCCCAAAGAGCGAATTGACCATGCCTATGTGTTGGCAATGCAAGAAGATGTGATTTTAGTAACCTTAGGCGACATGATAAAAGTACCAGGAAGTAAAGGAAGCCTACAAAATGCACGAGCCAAAGGGGCAGATGTGAGGTTTGTCTACTCTCCAATGGAGTGCCTTAAAATAGCCTCTGAAAATCCTACTAAAACCGTACTTTTCTTTGCCATTGGTTTTGAGACCACAACCCCAATGACAGCTGTTTTGGTAGAGCAGGTCATTAAACTAAAAGTACCTAATATTTTGTTTCACATCAATCATGTAACCGTACCTGAAGTGATGGTAGAGCTAATAGATAATCGTGATGATACGCTTATGCAAAAACATCAAATAGACGCAGTTTTCGGACCTAGCCATGTAAGTGTAATAAGTGGCTCTAAGATTTACGATAAATTTCCAAAAGAGTACCAAAAACCCGTTGTCGTAACAGGATTTGAACCTGTCGATGCCATGCAAGGGATTAGCATGATTGTTAAGCAGTTTGTAGAGGAGCGTTGTGAAGTTGAAATCCAATATAAACGTGTGGTCAATCATGATGGAAACCTAAAAGCACAAGCGTTAATAGATAGATCTTTTGAAAAAAAGTCACTCTTTAGATGGCGTGGGATTGGAGATGTTGCAGATAGTGGACTGAAACTAAGAGACGAATTTTCAGAGTATGATGCTGAGGTAAAATATGATGAAATTTTACCAAAAAATGAGATTGACGACCATAAACTCTGTATTTGTGGTGACATCTTAAGAGGCATGGCAAAACCAAAAGAGTGTACTATCTTTGGGACAGCTTGTAAACCTACAACACCTATTGGCTCTTGTATGGTGAGTAGTGAGGGGGCTTGTGCTGCTTATTATAAGTATGGGGATTTGGTTTAGAGATACCAATTTATTGTATGTAAATTGGGTTTCTAAGTCTAATTTTTCTACCTTAAACTTAACTAGTAAATAGGTTTTAGATACCAATTTATTATATAAAAATTAGGTTTATAACTCTAATTTTGCTATAATTTACTAAAAAAGTAAGGTTTTAAATGCTAAATGAGTTAAAAGAGTATCAAAGAAAGTTTTTTAATAAAGTTGACCTCTCTTATAAACGATACTTCTACAACATAAACTTAGATAAAAAGCTTGTGGGTATTGTTGGAGCAAGAGGTGTTGGGAAAACTACCTTTTTATTGCAATATCTAAAAGAACACCCTCTACCCTTTAGCAAAAAACTCTATATAAGTGCCGACATTGTTACTATCCCCTCTCTCTATGAAGTAGCAGAAGCTTTTAGCAAAGAGGAGGGAAAGATACTTGTTATTGATGAGATACATAAATATAAGAACTTTGAAATTGAGTTGAAAAAAATCTATGACATTTTGGATTTAAAAGTCATTTTTAGTGGGAGTTCAGCCCTAAAACTTGACCATGCAAAAGCAGATTTGAGCAGAAGAGCGATAGTTTACCAAGTAGAAGGGCTTAGTTTTAGAGAGTTTATAGAGATGAGTAAAGGTATTAAATTACCAAGCTATAAACTTGAAGAGTTGCTACTTCATCATGAAGATATAGCCTATGAACTGCTTGAAAAGTTTAATCTTACCTTACTCTTTAGAGAATACCTAAAGAGTGGATATTACCCTTTCTATTTTGAAGATAAAGAGGATTATCTTCTTAAGCTAAATGATACCATCAATACCGTTATAGAGGTTGATATACCCTCAATCTTTCCAATCGAGTATGATAGTATCCAAAACTTAAAAAAACTTATTCGTCTTATCTGTGCCTCACATCCATACACGCCTAACATGAAAGAGTTGATGCAAAAAATGGCGATAAAAGACAACTATAAGGGCTTATATAGATTTTTAGAGTACTTAAATAGAGCTAAGATTTTAACGATTATTAGAGCCAAAACAAAAGGCGATAACATCTTTACAAAGCCAGATAAAATCTACCTAAACAATACAAATTTACACCATGCCTACTGCAATGACCACAATATAGGAACAGCTAGAGAGGTCTTTTTTGCCAGTATGTTAAGGGTTTATCATGCTATAGAGATTCCTAAAAAAGGCGATTTTTTAGTAGATGAAAAGTATCTTTTTGAGATAGGAGGCGAAAATAAAAGTTTCAAACAGATAAAAGATATATCAAACTCTTATGTGGTAGCTGATGAGATAGAGGTGGGTAGTGGCAATAAGATACCTCTTTGGTTGTTTGGTTTTTTGTATTAATTATAAAAATAGCTCCCAAACAAGCCTATTTTTTTTATTTTTATAAACTCTTTCATCAAGTTCAAGTTGATAGTTTATCTTTTGGATAGAGTTGTATCTCTGATAGAGTCCTAAAATTTTGCTATCTTTAAACTCTAGTGAAGCATAGTTGCAAAACTTTGAACACTCTTTATATACAAAATATCCTCTTTTATCTTCAAAGCTTCCTGCTATATCACAAGCTTTTGAGTTGGAGATAGT
>CAMZNQ010000173.1 GCA_947313765.1 uncultured Sulfurovum sp. | reverse complement strand
AACTCTTCAAATTCTATCTTATGACCCCAAGCATCTAAACCATACTCTTTTTTTTCTTTTCTCAACAAATTATTAACACTCTTTATTGTTATATCAGTATATATTTCTTTATCCAGATTTTCCATCAATAAAGAAGTTTTTATATCCCGCATCCTCCAACAAGTTATCTGTTCAGAAGAAGGACTTCCTAACGCACATCCAGCAAAAGGTCTCAATATCATCATAACAACAATAAAAAAAATATATGACATGATTATAATAAAAATTTTTTGAATCAAACTAACAGTCTCTATACTTCTTTCATTTCGATTGGGCATTAAAAATAAAATCAATTGAAAAGGTACAAATATTACATAGTAAAAAATTGCTTTAATTGTACAATCAAAATAAGAAGGTGTTGATAATTTAATAAATAGCGTAAAAAGAAAAATTGTTATAGTTAAATAAATCAATACTCTTTTCCAATTTAATCCAACACTCCTAGCTCTTTTTATCATCCCTAACATAACAATAAAGGGAATAAATCCAAATAGAAGAATAAAAAACTTATCTATAAAAGAGAGCATGATTATGACTATAGGAACAACCATTCCAAATATAAAATACTCTATTCTACTCATAGGCTCATTCAGACTTATAATTTTTTTCAACACTAACTAAACTCCTTATTCTCTTCACTGTATATGTTATACAAGCATCTAGCTCTGCTTACTTAAGTTTGTATGCAATAACTGATTTAGTTCTCTATTTTTTAATCATGCCAAATTCTATGTAGACTCTGTTGTCTCCATTTAACATCCTTACACAGATGGTTGCTTCATAAGAACCTACACCCTACCTACCTATTGAACTGCAATCCACCCAATTCACACCTTTACCTCTAAGACGATTTAAGGAGTCAACTACTTTAATTGCTTTAGGATGAATATCATGAAACAGAATAATACCTTTACGATGTAAGAGCATAAGGGTAATGACTCTATCCTCTATTTTTTTAGCGTTAAGCTTTCTGTTCCAATCTTGGGAATCAATGTTCCACAACATAACTCTATCTCCTAGTGTAGCAAGATAATCTATTAAGATTTTATGGCGTTGTCCATAAGGTGGGCGAAACCATACAGATGAGCTATTTAATCCATTATCTTTAATAAGTTTTCGTGTTTTATCATAGGATGATTGCCAACTTCTTAACCGTTGATGAGACTTATGGAGAAAACCATGCGACCCTACACATGAACCTCTGTAGAGATTAGCAATCTTTTTTTCCCCATATTTGTTTATGGAAGATTGTAAATTATCTCCTAAGAGAAAAAAAAGAGCATGAATATCTTTTTTTCGTAACATAGTAGTAATAGCTTTAGTTCGTGAATATTTAGGACCATCATCAAAAGTTAGAAGAAACTCACCATCTTCATAGTCAAATCCCTGCATTTCAGAATCATCTAAAATATCTATCTCTGAAGTAGTTTTAGGGAAGATTGATGCTAAACGTGCTTGTTCATAAAGATAATAGGAGAAAAAGGTTTGAGAAGCCTTATACCATTTTTGTAACCTTTTAGGTGGTTGGTAGTTTTTGGAAAGTTTAGCTAAAGCACTCCAACTTAAAACTTTTGAACAGAGTGGTTCATCTTTTTTACAACTTTTTTGAGCCTCTTGAAAGTTATGCAATAATCTCTGTTGTGTAACTCTTTTCCAATGGTTCAAAGAGGAGATAGAGATATATTTTCTAGCAACAAAAGCTTTTATCTTCTTTTTAGAGCTTAAATCTGTACTAATGATTTGATGCACATACGAGACGATTTCATGCCTTGAAGCTCTGTTAAATGAAGTATTATCCTGAATGGGTTCATCCCATAATGTTCTGTCAAATGTGGCAACCTTTGTTGGACCAACAGCAAAACTAGTTGTTAATATAAAAAGTATTAAAACAATATATCTCATATAAACCTCTTTAAAAAAATTTCACTATAATATCTTAATATACAAAAGAATAAGGAAAAAGATGAAAAAGATTATACTTAGTAGCGTTTTACTATCGTTATTACCTCTACAGATTATGGCTGATAAGATACAGATTTTATCTGCAGTTAAAAAAGATAAAACCATTTCAGGTGCTGAAGTTATTTTACAAAAGGCAGGTCAAACATCAAGAGTAAGCCACTCTAAAAGCAATGGAGAAGCGACTTTTAACGGTTTTGGAAATAACAACGACTCTACGTTAATTATTAAAAAATCTGGTTACTCAACTTTGGTGGCACAATGTCCTTGTGATGGTCTTACCTATGCCCTTAGTCCAAATATGAAAAATCTTGATGGAATGAGAGCTGTTTTAACATGGGGTCGTAATCCTTCTGATTTAGATTCTCATCTATCTTTTAGAAATAATCATATCTATTTTAATGCAAAAAAAGGAACACAAGCCCATCTTGATGTTGATGATACAACAAGTTATGGACCAGAGACCATTACTATTGTTAAAAAGAAGCAGGGTCAAAAATATCTATATTCCGTACATGATTATACCCATAACTCAACTCCTAACTCTTCAAGCCTTAGAAAGTCAGGGGCTACTGTTCGTGTCTACATTGGACAAACTTTAGTAAGAACATACAAGGCTAATCCTAGAAAAGTAGGTAATGTTTGGGTTGTTTTTGGGATAGATAAGAATGGAGCGTTTAAAGAGATAAATAGTTATACAGGAACAACCCATAGTTCTGATGGTGTAGGAAAAATCATGGATGATATTTTAGCTTCAGGAGAGTTTAATTCTCAAAGTGTTGTCTCTTCTGCTCAAAAAGAGGAAGCACGAGAGTTAAATGAGGTTGGAGAGAGATATTACCACCAAAAAAAGTATGAGAGAGCGATGTATAAATTTCAAGAGGCAATAAATCTATATCCTGAATATGGTCAAGCCTACAGTAATTCGGGATTAACATTTCAAAGACTTCATCGTGATGCCGAAGCACTTTGGGCAAATAGAAAAGCGATTGAGAGAGCATCAGGTTCACGTGCAAATACCATTAAAGCCAGTTCATACTATAACATTGCAAAAGTTTATGAATCGCAAGGAAAATGGGAAGAGGCATTAGAAAACTATCAAAATGCACTCTCCAATAAAAGCCATAACGCTTATCGTAAAGGAATTAAACGTATGGAGAAAAAGTTAAACGATAGAAGATAGGCTGTGAACTACCCAATCTATAAAAAAGATTGGGGACTTATATTTCTATATCCACCTTTATACTCTTTTTAAATTCTATTTCTAAAACTAAAGCTTGTTTAGTTTTATTAAAAGCCCTGAATTCTTGGCTGACTCGTTATATATAAAAAAACCTGAAAGAATAGAAGCACTTCTCTTTATTATAACTTTATGTTTAATGGTTTATGCCTCTTTAGAGCTTGACATACTCCCCATGCCTAAAGGCAGGGGATTCTAAGCTCAAACAACACTAGCCTAAAAAAATAGGTCTTACGATGTCTTACTTAAGAGTCGATGCCCCAACTCTGTGTATATTTATACTTGCATTATAGTCTCTATCAATAACTAAATTGCAACT
>CAMZNQ010000172.1 GCA_947313765.1 uncultured Sulfurovum sp. | reverse complement strand
TAGTTGGTAAAGATTTTAATGAAGATTTAATATTGCATAACCAAGCAGTTGAAGCAGAAAAAGTAAAAGCAAGAATAGAATCAAGAAAAAGCTTATTGGCTAAAAAATTTAGTAAAAAAAGCTTTAGCGATAAAATTAAATCTTTCTATGATGGACTTTTAAAGATATTTGACGGAACAGAGCCAATTGATAAAATATTATTAACAAGTAGTGGTAAAGAAGCTGGATATACACAAAAAAGTTACTTTAAGATAGATAAAAAAGGTAATGCACAAATTAGATTGTCAAGAGACTATACATCTGATACTGTAATGCATGAAACACTACACGCATTAACAGAAGCAGGAATGTTTGAAACAAAAGATGGTAAAAAATTATTATCTGACATTGACACACTTATTAACAGTGAAGCACTTGAAAAAGAAGATGCAGATATATTATTTGAGCTTTTTGAAAACATAGATAATGGGTCAAGAGAAGTTGTTGCAAATGCATTGCAAGATAAAGATGTATTTGATATTCTAAACAAATATAAAGTTGAAAAAGGAAAAGTAGCAAAACTTGAGCAAAAAGGTGATAGCACATTCCACTCTGGCTCACTAATTGAAAAGATTTTTACATACATTAAGGATTTCGTTGATGGACTAAATAAAGGAAGTATTGCAGAAGATTTGATAAAAAGATATGATGAGCATATTGCAACTCTTAAAAAAGAAAAAACTCTTAATTACCAATCTGGCTCAAATATTAAATTGTTTGAAACATTTACTCAAATGTATGAAAGAAAAGTAAAAGAATTTAAAGCTGAAGATAGTGTAGAGATTGCATCAAGATATACTAAAAATGTTATTAATAAAATACAATATCTTGATAACAAATATGCAGATAATTTTGTTTTAAACCAAGTTAAAAGAGTATTTACAGGCGACAAAGCAAATGACCACTTATTAAACTATAAAGAAACTCTTGAGCAATTTAAGCAAAAAAATGATGTTATGGTAAACGCATTATTTAATGAAGTAAATGAAGTAACATCAAAAATGAATATGAAGCAAAAAAAGATACTTCGTTCACTTATGTATCTTGATTTACAATCTTTGGAGCACGATGAAATTAAAAATGTTTTAACAAATATTAAAAATGGCGAAAAAGAAAAGATAGATGAATTGGCAAGCAACAATAAAGAGATATTGAGTGAACTGATAAACGATGAGTATGCTTTAAACAGCATTGAAAATATATTTAATTTTGTTGTAAACAGAGAGAGCAATAATATTTATCCAACAAGTGCTTATGAGCTAATAGACAGCTTATTGCTTGATACAGCAACTCAAGCTGAAAAACACGCATTGGCTCAACAATTAGACAAAGAAATTACATATAATATTGTTAGTGAAATATATGAGCCATTAAGTAAAAAGTATAAAAATGAATTTAAAAATATAGATGTTAATGATTTTTATAAAGTATTATCAAACTATAAAAATGCACTTGAAGATACACCACTATCTGGAAGAAAAGGTGAGTTTATTTTTGATAACTTTACAGAAAATGAATACAAAGTTGTAGTTAAAGAAGAGTATGTGTCAAATAAAGACAGTTATGCAAAATGGGAAGCAATAGATGTTGGTGATGGTAATATATGGTTATATAAAAAGAGAAATACTCTTGGAACATTAACAGGTATCCTTGAGCCAAGTGTTTTGAAAAACATTGACCCTAAAGTTAGTATCTCGAAAAAGATGTTTGATACTGTTAATGCTGTTAAATCTCAAAATAGTATTGATTCATTTGTTAAACAACACTTTGGCTCAAATCATTATGCAGAATTTGACGAAAATGGTAAATTTAAAGCTGTTAGAATAATTATGCCACCAAAAGTATTAGATAAGATAGAATTTGTTGAACCTGTTGATTTAATTGTAAACAACACTAAAAAGCAAAAAGAACATTTTGCTAAAAAAGTATTAACAGATAAATTTATGCACGAAACAGGTATGATACCAAAGAATCTTGAGACTCAAGGTGATGAATATGTATTCTTGCATCATCTAACTAAATCACTTGATGATGATGTACCAAGCCTAGAATTTGCATTTATTGATGATACAAAATTTGAAACAGAAAGGTTTTTAAATATTGAAAACAATGATAAATTTAAAAACAAATATGTAAAACTGACAAGAATGCAAAAAGCTATATTGCCAATAGAGTTAAGAGATGTTAAATATGTAAGAAAAGAATATATGGATTATCTATTATCATCTTACAATGATTTTGGATTAAATATTGATAATAACTTTGTAAAATTTATAATGAATGTTGCAAAAGATGCAACATCAATGTTTAAAAAAGCTGTTGTATTGGCTCGTCCAAAAGCATATGTAAACAACTACTTATTTAACCAAAACTTACTCTTTATTGAAACAGGCAAGTTTGGTGGTAAAAATATATTTAAAAATGCTAAAAAAATAAATGAATATTTTAAATTGCAAGAAGAGTATGCAAGAGAGAGTGTTAGTGGTAATAAGGCAAAGATAAAAGAGACTGGAATAAAAATAAA
>CAMZNQ010000171.1 GCA_947313765.1 uncultured Sulfurovum sp. | reverse complement strand
CAATCCATTTTACCTGTCTTATTGATTTTTGGTTTAATACTTAAAATATTCCCAGTCTTTCCAACTCCTGTCCATTGTGATGGGTCTTGGTTAGTACAGCTTATGGTGTACGCAGATGGGTCAAATCTTAGTGGTGGTGTTGTATTTATGGTTACCTTTATGGTTGGATTGGTACAGTTACTATACTTTAGACAAAATCTTTAAAATAAATTTAATATTTTTATCTTTGAGTAATCTTAAAAGCCTCCCCAACAGCTTTAATAAATGAACTTCTAACAGCTCCCTCTTCCAATACTCCATAAGCAGCAGCCGTTGTCCCTGCTGGACTCATTACACTATCTTTAATTATGGCAGGGTGGTTAGATGCAATTAGAGGAGCAAAACCTTTAAAGAGTGAATTTGTAACAGCAATAGCATCAACTCTCTTCATTCCCTCTTTAACCAAACCGTCCATCATAGCTTCTGCTACCAAAGTTAAGAGTGCTGGTCCAGAACCTGCAATGGCTGTAGCAATATCTAGCTCTTTTTGGCTATCTACCCAAAAACTATCTCCAATAGATGAAAATATCTCCATCGCCTCCTCTTTTTTCTCTATATCTCCAGTTATTACTGAAGTAGAAGCTTGAAATTTTGCAGAGACATTAGGCATAACTCTTATGTAGCTCTTTGCAGAGATACTCTCTTTTAAACTCTCTAGTGTAGTACCTGCTAAAACAGAGTAGAGAGTTAATGCTTCACCTTTGATTTTTGTTGAAACTGTTTCTAGGGCGTAAGGCTTGACGGCTAATATTATATTTTTACCTCTAATATCAAAATCTTCTAAAGGATAGAGAGTGGCAGAAAACTCCTCTTTTAACTCTTCTAATTTAGAGATATCTCTTGCTACAAACTCCAACTCATACTTATCTTTTAAGCCATGAGCCATAGCTACTGCCATAGCCCCTGCTCCAATAATTGTTAACGTCAACGTCCTATCCTTACTTATGTGATTTTTAGTGATTATAGCAAAATATAATAGAGTTTGAGGTATGATATTTCTTTAAAAAAAAATATAAGGTTAATGATGAAAATAGTCATAAATATTAAACAAATATTTACTATGTTAATATTTGTCTCTCTCTTTTTGGGATGTAGCCAAAAAGATGCAGTAAATGAGTATGATAAACCAGCTATATATTGGTATAAAAATATTGTAAAAGAGGTAGCTTCATCGAACCTAGACAAAGCAGATAATTACTATATATCTTTGCGAAGTGAACATATGCGTTCTCCTATGCTACCTACAGCTACAATCCTATTGGCACAAGCACACATGGATGAGCAAGAGTTCATAATGGCAGACTACTATTTAGATGAGTACCTAAAGAAGTATGCTCTAGGTTCAGGTATTGAACAGGCAAAATTTCTAAAAATAAAAGCTGCTTTTTTAGGGATTAAAGATATTAACAAAGACCAAAAGTTGATGATAGATACACTAAATGAGGTTGACTCTTTTATTAAAAAATACCCATTATCAATATATAAACCTGTAGTTCAGACTATTAGAGTTCGTCTCAATATGGCTCAATATATGTTAAATGAAAATATCGCAAATCTATATGCTCGTATAGGTAAAGATAAAGCATCTGAAGTATATAGAGCTAAAAATAAGAAATCTCCACTACACATGGCAGATATTAAAGCACCAGAAGTCGATTTTATAGACTCTGTATTTAACTAATTTAGGATAGCAATGCAACTTAGTAATTATGAACCGTTTCCAACAAAGATTCCTGTGGTTATAGAGGATAAACTTTTTCTATATCCATTTATGATAAGCCCTATTTTTTTGACTAAAAAAGAGGATATTGATGCCATAACCTATGCTATGGAGATAAACTCTCCTATTATATTGACTACAACAAAAGATGGTTTTGAGGGTTCACGAGATAGAGAAAATATTCATCAAATTGGTGTTCTTGGCTCTATTATGAGAAAAGTTAATATTCCTGATGGTCGTGTAAAAATTCTCTTTCAAGGGTTAGAAAAAGGTAAAATCTTAGGAGATTTAGAGACTACATCAGTAGATGATAAAGCTTTTCAACAAGCAGAAGTAGATGTTATTAGAAATCTAACTTATGATGAGTTAAAAATTCAAGCATTAATTGGTGTATTGAATGAAAAAATTCAGCTACTATCAAAAGTAAATAACTCTATCCCCTCTGACCTACTCAAAACCATTTCAGAGACAGATAATCCATATCGTATTGTAGATTTGGTATCCTCTCTACTGCACCTTTCTAAAACAGAAGCTTACACTATTTTTAGTGAAGATGATATTGAACATCGTTTAATGAAAGTGATTGATGTTATTGTCTCCGAAATAGAGTCTGCTAGAGTAGAGAGAGAGATTCGTTCTAAAGTACATACTAAGATAGAACAGACAAATAAAGAGTATTTTTTAAAAGAGCAGATTAAAGAGATTAACAAAGAGCTAGGAGTTGATGCACAAAGGGAAGAGGAGTTAGAGGAGTTTAGAAAAAATCTTGAAGAGTTGAAGTCTTTAGTTGAAGAGGATACCTATGATGAGATATCGAAGCAGTTAAATCGTTTTGCTCGTATGCATCCAGACTCTTCTGATGCTAGTCAAATACAGACCTATCTGGAGTGGATTTTTGAACTTCCATTTGGAAAAATTATAGAAAAAGAGCTAAAGGTGTTGGATGTTCAAGAGAGACTAAATCTTGACCATTTCTCTTTAGAGAAGGCAAAAGAGAGAATTGTTGAATTTTTTTCAGTAAGAGAATTAGCCCAAAAGAGAGGGATTACACTAGATGCAAGTGCTGGAACTATTTTATGTTTCTATGGTCCTCCAGGTGTGGGTAAGACATCTTTAGCAAACTCCATCTCAAAAGCTTTAGATAGACCATTAGTTCGTATAGCACTAGGTGGAATGGAAGATGTAAATGAGTTAAGAGGACACAGAAGAACCTATGTTGGTGCAATGCCTGGTAGAATTGTTCAAGGTTTGATTACAGCTAAAAGTATGAATCCTGTCGTTGTTTTAGATGAGATAGATAAGGTTGGGAGAGGAAATCGTGGAGACCCAACATCTGTACTTTTAGAGATTTTAGACCCTGAACAGAATCATGAGTATCGAGACTACTATCTAAACTTCAATATTGACCTCTCTAAAGCAATATTTATTGCAACAGCAAATGATGTAGGTAATATCCCTGCACCTCTTAGAGATAGAATGGAGTTTATCTCTATTAGTTCATATACACCTGTAGAGAAAATTGAGATAGCTAAACAGTATCTTATTCCACAAGAGTTAAAAAAACATGCTCTTAGAAAAGATGAATTTTCAATTACAGACCCAGCCCTAAAGCTTTTAATAGATGAGTATACAAGAGAATCTGGAGTAAGAGGACTTAGACGAAAGATTGCATCTCTTATGAGAAAATCTACTCTTAAACTTCTTACTACGGAAGAGAAGAGGATAAAAATAAAAATTAAAGATTTACCAGAGTTTGCAGATAAAAAGGTATTTGAAGCTTCATCGGTAGATAAGCAACCACTATTGGGTGTAGTTAATGGATTAGCATGGACATCAGTTGGTGGAGATGTTCTAAAAGTAGAGGCCATTAAGCTTAAAGGAAAAGGTTCAGTAAAACTTACAGGAAGTCTTGGAAAGGTAATGCAGGAATCTGTCTATATCGCTTTTTCTGTAGTTAAAATTTTAATAGATAATGGCATGTTGCCAATAGCTAAAAAGATAATTCCTCTAAATAGTAAAAATAGTGAAACTATTGAAGAGATAGAGATAAGTGAAGTCTATAAACGTTATGACCTTCATATCCATGTTCCAGAGGGAGCAACTCCAAAAGATGGACCTAGTGCAGGTATTACAATGGCAGTAGCTATTGCCTCTATTCTATCGGAAAAGAGAGTAGATAATAGAGTAGCAATGACAGGAGAACTTACTTTAACAGGAAAAGTATTACCAATAGGTGGATTAAAAGAGAAACTTATCGCAGCATATAAATCAGGTGTAACAAAAGCATTAATTCCAGATAAAAATTATGAGAGAGATTTAGATGAGATACCAAATGAGGTAAAAGAGGCAATAGATATTATCCCTGTTTCTGTAATTGATGAGGTCTTGGCTGAAGCTTTGGTTTAGCACCATACGGTAGGAAACTACCCCACCCTTAACGGTTTACGGAACGGTTGCTAAAATCTCTGCAACTTCTTTAGTCCATGTTTGACTAAGGAGGCTGTATCTCCTGTTGCACCCAATAGAGCTTTACGAATATGCTCTTTTTTAAACCCTAAACTCTCTAATGCTAAAACAGCATCACTCATTCCACTTGGAGCAGATTCGTCTAAACCTCCATCTACGATAAAATCCACCAACTCTACTAAGATTCTACTTGCAGATTTTGGTCCAATACCTGGAACACGCTTTAGCAATGATACATCTTTATCTGCCACTACTCTTGAAAAAGTTGCAGGTGTAAAGGTTGAGCAGGTAGCCATTGCTACTTTTGGTCCTACTCCATTTATTTTAATTAGAGTATCGAACATCTTCTTTTCATTTATATCAAGAAAACCAAAAAGTATATTGGCATCTTCACGAATAATCTGTGTTACTAAAAGCTTTACTCTATTTTCAGATATAGAGTTTGAAGTATTAATTGAGATATCTACTTGATAAATTATACCATTTACATTTAGATGTATAAATGTTGGCTCTTTTTTATCTATTATTCCCTCTATTCCAACTATCATTTAACCTCTTTTTTACAAAATTATACATACTTTAATGTTAATCTATTGTTTAAAAGTGTTTTTTAATCAATAAAGAGGGATAATCTCACATTTAAATCACAAATTATATAAAGGAATATTATTTTATGCGTAAAACAAAAATAGTTATAACAGTAGGACCTGCAACCTCATCATTAGAGATGATAAAAAAATTAATAAAAAAAGGTGTAAATGTATTTAGATTAAACTTCTCTCATGGGGATTACGAAACACATACAAAGACGATAAACTCTATTCGTCAAGCTTCAAAAGAGCTAAAAAAAGAGGTGGCTATTCTTCAAGATATTTCAGGGCCAAAAGTTAGAATTGGCGATATTGATGGTGTACTAAAACTCAATGTTGGAGATAAACTAAAACTAACAAAAGAGGATAATAGTGATGATATCTACTCTCTAGCTCTATCTTATCCAAAGATAATAGATATGGTAGAGATTGAAGATGAAGTCTTTTTTGCAGATGGAACAATAAAAACAGTAGTTATAGATAAAGATGAAAACCATTTAGAACTAGAACTATTAAATAGTGGGGAACTAACCTCTAAAAAAGGGGTTAATTTTCCAAAAACTAAACTAAAAATATCATCCATAACTCAAAAAGATATTAAAGATTTAGAGTTTGGTTCTAAAAATGATATTGATATTATTGCACTATCTTTTGTACAGACAAAAGAGGATATTTTGAAAGCAAAAAAGATTATGAAAGATAATGATTTTGACCCTTTTATCATTGCAAAAATAGAGACAGGAGAGGCTATCAATAACCTAGAGGAGATTTTAGGACTTTGTGATGGAGTTATGGTTGCTCGTGGAGATTTGGGTGCAGAGTTTGGGGTTACAAAACTTCCAAGAATTCAAAAACATATTATTGCAACAGCAAATAGAATGAATAAACCATCCATAACGGCTGCTCAAATGTTGACTACCATGAAAGATAATCCATTCCCTACACGTGCAGAGGTTAGTGATATTGCAAATGCTGTATATGATGGAACTGATGCTGTTATGTTAAGTGATGAGACTACAATTGGTAAATTTCCACTAGAAGCTGTAGAGGTACTACACGATACGATTAAAGATGTAGAGAAAGAGTATCCCTACTTTAAAGAGTTCTCAAAAGTGTGCATAGATGATGCTGTAGCTAAATCTGCTGTAGAGTTAGCAAAAAATTTAGATAAAGAGGCACTTGTATCATTTACCATGTCTGGAACATCTGCTCAATCTCTATCAAAATTTAGACCCAAACAGAGCATATATGCCATTAGTCACTCACTAAAAACACATAGAAAATTAAATATAGTTTGGGGAGTCAATCCACTCTTTATTATGGATAAGATAAAAAATCCAACTAGACTTATCTATGATTTTGTATATGAGATATTGGAAAAGAAATATGCAACTATGGATAGTAGATTTATAATCACAATGGGTGCAACAACAGGTAAAACAGGCTCGACAAACTTTATTAGGCTACTAAATCGTGAGGGAATGGAGGCTGTTTTAAATTTAGAGTTTTAATATTATTTTTTTTAGATAGAATTAGTGTTAAAATTTTAGGAGTATTATCATTAAATTAAAATCAATTTTTACAAATAGTTTTGGCATTCTCTTCTCTCGTGTTACAGGTCTAGGGCGTGATGTCCTCATGGCATCAGCTCTTGGAGCTTCGGGGTATTCAGATATTTTCTTTGTCGTTTTCAAACTTCCAAATCTTTTTAGGCGTATCTTTGCAGAGGGTGCTTTTACTCAAGCATTTATGCCATCATTTATAGCCTCTAAACAGAAAGGGGTATTTGCTACGGCTATTTTTTTACGTTTTATGCTTATTTTGGTATTGATGTCCATCTTTGTAACTATCTTTCCAGAACTTCTTACAAAAGCCATTGCTGTTGGTTGGAGTGATGAAAAGATAGCCTCTTCTGCACCCTTAACTGCCATAAACTTTTGGTATTTAGATTTGGTTTTCATTGTTACTTTTTTAGCTACCCTACTTCAATATAGAGAACATTTTGCCACAACTGCACTCTCTACTGCTCTTCTAAATATCTCTATGATTTCTGCTCTCATAATCTATATGGGCAATGAACCTAAAACAATCATATTTGCACTATCTATTGCTGTTCTAATTGGTGGATTACTGCAAGTAACAGCTCATATTATTGCAATTAAAAAATTTAACATGCATCGTATTTTAATAGGTGGTTGGAAATATAGAAATAAAGAGAGTAAACAGAAAGAGTTAAAAGAGGAGACAAAGCTTTTTAATCGTCTTTTTTTTCTATTTGTTTGGGGAAACTCAATGCCTCAACTCTCATCTTTCATAGATACCATTCTAGCCTCTTTCCTTATTTCAGGCTCTATATCATATCTATTCTATGCAAATCGTGTATTTCAATTACCTCTTGCTATCATTGCTATTGCTGCATCTATGGCTCTTTTCCCTGCCATCTCAAAAGCTCTAAAACATGGAAATGAAACCTTAGCATATCAACATCTAAGCCGTGTATTTTGGATTCTATTAGCCCTCCTTGGAGTAGCTACACTAATGGGGATAATCTTATCTGAACCAATTGTATGGTTACTTTTTGAGAGAGGAAACTTTACCCCAACCATGACAAAAGATACAGCAGATGTACTAAGTATGTATATGCTAGGGCTTATCCCTTACGGTTTAGCAAAACTATTCTCTCTGTTCCTATATGCAAACAAAGAGCATACCAAAGCAGCAAAGATTGCAACAGTTACTCTAATGATTAATGTCACTATATCATTTATACTTATGAGCTATATGGGGGCAATGGGTCTTGCACTATCTGGAAGTATTGGTGGATTTATATTTTTTATACTAACTCTAAAAGGGGTTGGGTTTGATAAAATTTTAAATATATTAAATCTTAAAAAGAGTATCTATCTTATAGTAGGTCTAATTGTCTCTGCAATATTTTTAATATATATTAATGGATTGATTATGGGGTGGATTAGGTAGAGATATCTACCTAAGATGAAATAGCTCTTATTTTATCTATTTGATGAATTAACTGTTCTAACTTTTTAAGTTCAATCATATTTGCTCCATCACTTAAAGCTATGCTTGGGTCAAAGTGAGTCTCAAAGAAAAAGCCATCTACACCAACAGCTGAAGCTCCTCTTGCTAAATACGGGACTAAAGAGCTATCTCCCCCACTTGTTGCTCCACCTGAAGCTGGTTGTTGTACAGAGTGTGTAGCATCAAATATCACAGGGGCAAACTCTCTCATCTGCTTTAATCCTCTCATATCTACCACTAGATTTCCATATCCAAAAGTTGTTCCTCTCTCTGTTAACCAAACTCCATATTTTTCAGAGTTTTCATAGCTAACTTCTCCATTAAAGCCTCTTGTTTTCAAAACTTTAGCCACAGAGTGTTCCATCGCTTGTGGTGCTAGAAATTGTCCCTTTTTAATATTAACAACAGCAGAGGTTTTTGCTGAAGCTACAAGCAAATCAGTTTGACGACAAAGAAAAGCAGGAATTTGTAAAACATCAACTACCTCTGCTACTGCTTTTGGTTGAGTATAGTCATGAACATCTGTCAAAAGTTTAAATCCAAACTGCTCTTTCACCTCTTGAAGCATCTTTAACCCTTCATCTAAACCCGGCCCTCTAAAAGAGTCTAGTGATGTTCTATTTGCCTTATCAAAACTTGCTTTAAAATAGAAATCTTTTGTACAATCTTCATGATATGAAGTTAATGACTCTGCAATTCTCATAACATTATCACGACTCTCTAGTACACATGGACCAGCTATTAATATCATCTTTCTTCCTTGGAAAAGGCTACCAATAGCCCTGAAATTATGACTAAAATTATACCTAAAACTTTTAAAGGGGTTGGTATAGGGTCACCTAGTGCAATACCAATAATAAGTGCAAAAAGAATATTGGTGTAGGATATTGTTCCTACAATTCCTGCTTTTGTATACTCATATGCTTTTGTCATTAAAACTTGTGAAATGGTAGCAGAGACTCCCATAATAATTACATATAGCCATATAACTCCCTGTGGCATTATGAACTCTGCAAACATAAAATCTAAACTCTTTGGAGCATTAATATATGGCGTTACTAACATCAATAGGATAGGAGCAAGAGTTCCAACTCCCATGAAACTCATTACAATTGCTCTTGTATCGTAATACTCTCTAAGCTCTCTGATGGATGTGTAGGCTAATGCAGCACCAAGTCCTGAAAAAATTCCTAAAAGAGTATATTTGTTAAAAGTAAAACTACCAACAGATGGAATAGAGATAAATGCAATCCCTATAAAACCAAGAATAATAGCTAAAATTGCAATATGACTTAATTTTTCATTTAAAAAAAGGTATGCAAAAATAGCAACAAAAATGGGAGAGGTTTTATTGTAGGTTACTGCTTCGCCCAAAGGAATATAAGCAATAATGTAGAAATATGCCAAAAGAGCCATAAATCCCATTACTCCACGAAATAGAAGTAGAAGTGGTCTACCTCCTATCTGCTTTAATGGAGATTTGTAAATTGCAAATCCAACTATGGCAACACCAAATACATTTCTAAAAAATGTAACCTCTACAGGAGGTAGCACCTCTGAAACTGTTTTAGCAAATCCACCCATTATAGCAAAAGAGAGAGATGCTAATAGCATAAATAGAACTCCTCTATCCATACCTAGTATATATTTTTTCAAAAAATGAGCTCCTTATTTTTTTCGCAATATTAGCATAAGAGTTAAAGAAAAAACGTATAAATAAGAATATTTCAGTTAAAATAGAGAAATTTTTTTACAAAGAAGAGCATAAATGAAAAAAAGACTTATTATTTTAATAATACTATTTTTATCTATATCTATACAATCTTTAGAGGCTAAAGAGTATAGATGGGAGAAGAAATTAACCTTTTTAGGTTTACTCAAACGATATCACATTCCTCAAAAAATATATTATAATATGGATAGGGAAGATAAAGAGCTTATTCAAGAGATAAAATCAAATCAAACCTATAGAGTTATAAAAAAGCATGGAAGAGTTAAAAGTATAACTATTCCAATATCTGATGAACTTATGTTAAAGATAAAAAGAACAAAAAAGGGTTTTGTAGCTGATTTTGTACCTATTTCATATAAACTCATAGAGAAGACCATATCTATTCGTAAAAAATATGGATTTAAAAAAGATTTACATAATGCTACAGGAAGTTGGTATTATGGTAAAGAGCTAGAGGCTGTATATTCAAAGGCTATACCTTTTCATAAAATGAGAAAAGGTGACAGAATTATCATCTTCTATACACAAAAATATAAAAATAATAAAGCCTATTCAAGTCCACAAATTGAAGCTTGTTTAATTGAGGTAAGAGGAAAACCTTTTTATGGATTCCTATTTAAAGATAAATATTACGACTCAACAGGAAAACAGTATCATCGTACTTTTATATATAATAAATCTGGTTTTATACGACCTATTAGAAATATAAAGAGAATATCAAGTGGATTTACACAACGTCGTTACCACCCAATACTACATCGCTATAGAGCCCATTTAGGAATTGATTATGCAGCTAGATATGGAACTCCAATCATTGCATCTTCTAGTGGTAGAATTGTATATAGAGGATGGAAAGGTGGATATGGTAGAGTTATTCAGATAAAACATAAAAATGGTGTAAAGACTCTATATGCACACATGAGTCGTTTCAGAAAACATCTTCACGTTGGCTCTTATGTCAAACAGGGTAAAGTTATTGGATATGTCGGTACATCTGGTAGAAGTACAGGTCCACATCTTCACTTTGGATTATATAAAAACGGTCGTGCAATAAATCCTGCTCGTTATGTAAAGAGAAGAAAGGTTAGAAAACAGATTAAGCTAAGAGGTTCTAACTATAAAAGATTAAGAAAACTAGTTAAACACTATAGACCACAATTTGCTGAGACAAAGAGAAAAATAATTATAAAAAAAGAGAGTAGTAGATGTCTAAACTGCTTTAAAAATCTACCTAAAAGATAAGTACTTATTTAAGTACTTATAACTTTTCAGCTCGAATATCTCCAAAAAAGATTAAATCTTTCAATACAGCTTTTTGTGTGATTCCATCATTGCCAATACGTAACATCAACTCCCCTTTATCGCTAGAAAATATATCTTGATTAATAATGGCTCTAGCATACCAACTACCATCTCTATTTTTACCTACATACTCTTTGTAATCATCTAATTCGCTTTTTTTAGGAATAACAACATCCACTTTACCTTTTTGCTTCTCTGCTCCAACTGCTTTGAAAACATAGCCTTTAGGCTCTTTTTTATCTATAATCTTTTTATCTAAATTGAAATATAGTGTTAAAAGGTCATCTTTTGAGTAGTAATCTATTGTCTCTTTACTCTCTTTTACTAACTTTCCATCTTTCCAACGTTGATACTCTTTTGTAACTTTTTTTGTTTTATGATTAATCCTATAGATTTTATTTTCACTCTTAGAACCATGAGATTTTATAACTTGATATAGGTCACTAACCATCAATCCATCTTCTATATGTCCTTTTGAGATATGATGCTCTTTTCTATTTCCTGAAAGCATCTTTGCAACTCCTGTAGACTTCAATGCTACATCTATCACATAAGAGTTCTCATACTTTGTTAAAATAGCGTTAGCAATACCAATCTCTCCAATAATTCCAAACTCAACTTTATAATCTGCTTTAATCACTTCTGCACTTAAGTGTGTAGTAACTAAGAAGATTAAAATCATCAATACCTTTTTCATCAATATCCTTTATGTTTTCAATAAATAGAATTAAAACATCTTTATGTGTTAAAAATGTGTTAATTTAAATATTAGAATATCTCTATTTATATTACAAAAAGTTAAAAAGAGCATTTTTGAATAAAACCTGCTATAATTTCAATAATTTTAAACTAAATATTAAATTTTTATAATTAGAAAGATACTTTATGAAAAAACTTAAAAAAGTAGCCATTTTAGGGCGACCAAATGTAGGGAAAAGCTCCCTTTTTAACAGATTACTAAGAGAGAGAGATGCTATCACATCAGATGTTGTAGGAACAACTCGTGATATAAAAAAAAGAGTAGTTACAATCTCTGGAAATAGAGATTTTGAAGTGATAGATACAGGAGGTATAGATGACTCTACAGAGATGTTTTCTACTGTAAAAAAGATGTCACTTCGTGCTTCCCAAGAGGCTGATATTATCGTATATATTGTTGATGGAAAAAATATTCCACATGAAGAGGATAGAGAGCTTTTTTATGGTCTTCAAGAGTTAAATAAACCAATTGCATTGGTAGTTAATAAAATTGACAATGATAAAGATGAATCTTTGCGTTATTGGGATTTTTTGGAGTTTGGAGCTGATAGAACCTTTCCCATGTCTGTATCTCACAACCGTTATATGAACGATTTTTATGCTTGGTTAGAGGAGTATATCCCAGAGCGTGAAGAGGAGAGAGTAGAAGAGACTGTAGAAGATAGAGAACTAAACTTTGAAGAGATTGTAGAGATGGTTCATATTGCTGATGAAGAGGATGAAGATAGAGAGCTAAAAGTAGCTATTATTGGTCGTGTAAATACAGGAAAGTCATCTCTTTTAAATGCTCTATTAAATGAAGAACGAGCCGTTGTCTCTCCTGTAGCTGGAACAACTATAGACCCTATTGATGAAGAGATTGAGTACAAAGACCATAAAATTACATTTGTAGATACAGCAGGGATAAGAAAACGTAGTAAGATTTTAGGTATTGAAAAATTTGCATTTGAACGTACTGAAACTATGCTTGAAAATGCTGATATTGCTCTTCTTGTAATAGATGCAACTGTTGGTGTATTGGAGTTAGATGAGAGAATTGCAAATTTAATTGAAAAACATAAACTTGGTTGTATGATTATTCTAAATAAATGGGATATTCATGGAGATAGTGAAGAGACATATACTAAAGCTGTTGAGAATATTCGTGATGAATTAAAGTTTTTGCACTATGCTCCACTAATTACAATTAGTGCAAAAACAGGATTAAGAGTTCATAAAATATTGGATGATATTATTGATATTTATGAGAGATATAAACAAAGAATTCCTACAGCAAAACTAAATGAAGTGCTAAAATATGCCATAGGTAGACACCACCCACCAAGCCATAATGGAGCATCTGTAAATATTAAATTTGCAACACAATATGAGATTAAACCTCCTAAAATTGCAATTATTGTAAATAGACCCCACCATTTACACTTCTCCTATCAGAGGTATCTGATGAATATATTTAGAGAAAAATTTGATTTAGTAGGAGTACCTATTGATTTAAGCCCTAGAAAACGTGGGCAGAGAGTAGATGATGATTAAAAAATCATCCTGCTTTTTTTAACACACT
>CAMZNQ010000170.1 GCA_947313765.1 uncultured Sulfurovum sp. | reverse complement strand
TTACGATTTTATCATTGCAAATTTTAGCCTCTTTTCCATGTTTCATAAAACATATATCGTGTTCTTTACAAGCTCTATCAATATCATCATAAGCATCTATAGGCTTGTAATATCTCTCTATAATATCTTCTCTTTTAGTTAGATTGAACTCTTTGTAGTTCTTTTTTGATATGCCTTCTATTTTAGGATACCCCTCTCCACAAAAACATCCATAACGAAACGTTTTAGTTAAGCTATCATCTGCTTTGGCTGGACTATCACAAGAGTTTGAGTAAACATATCCTATCAAGAGTATGTTTAACGATAATATTTTGAAAAACATGGAAAAATCCTTAAACTTCTTTAGTGTAAATTAATTTTTGATTAATCTTATTATCTAAAATCTCTACATAACGCATTGGGTATTGGTCTAAATCTAAAGGTCGCACAAATCCACGAGTTACAATAACATCTACATCTTGGATTTTTGTTACTGAATCAATATGTTTGTGTCCAGATAGTGTTAAGATAAGATTTTTATATGAAAATAGTTTTTTCTGTACCTCTTCGCTATTATTTAGTACATATTTATGGATTAGTTTCTCATCTTTCTCATTCCAATAGTTTGTATATGGATGGTGGTTTAAAACAATAGTAGGTTTACCTTTTTTCAAAATCTTATCTGCAAAATCAATAGTCTCTTTTGTGTATAGTCCGTTATTTTTTCCCTCAATAGTCAATAGTTTATTATCTAAAAATAGTTTTTTAAACTCATCAAGTTTAATGCTATCATCTGGCTTAGGGCTAGACTCTTTGTTTCCTCTAACAACTAGAGTTGGGCAATGAAGTTTAGAGATTATTCTCTTGAACTCTAAAGCATCTTTATCTCCTTTTACATTGTTATTGAAATTGTCTCCCCCAAATAGAACAAAGTCTAAGTTTTTGTACTCTTTATTTACAAAAGTAACCATGTTCTCCATAGCTTCTACACTCTCTTCATCTTGTAAATCCATGTGTGAATCTGTAATATGAATAAATCTTAGTGTTCTATCCTCTTCCTCTTTTTTGGTTTTATCTTCAGCCACTAGAGCTAATGGTAAAACACCTAATGCTAAAGCACTCTTCATGAAATTTCTTCTTGTTTTTTTCATCTATCTTATTTCCTTATATTTTTTTAATACTATATCATACATCTCTTAGAAAAAGAGGTGTTTTTTAGAGTAATATTCATGTCTATTTATATATATAAAGTTTAAATTAGTGTTTTTGAATTTATTTAGAGTGATATTTTTTGTAATTTTAGTAGTTTTAGAGTGTAGTTTTATTCTATTTTATTATCTATTGTTGCCTATTTTTTAGTGCCACTCTCATTTTTTCCTTAAAAATTAGGATAGAGAATGGCAAATATTACTATTTAAGTCTATATCTAACACCCGTAAAGAATGTAGTACTCCAATCAGGGGTCTCAACACTATTTCCATTTGTTCCATCTGTTTTAGTTAAAGATAGAGTTGTATCAAATGTCAATCTATTTGCCAAGTAGTATCTAAATCCAGTAGATAGAGAGTTACTGATAACATCATCTCCTTCATTGTATTTATCAACTCCAAGATACCAAGAGTTCTCCCAATCAATTCTATCTGATAACTCATATGTGTAGCTAGCAGTGTTCTTAAATTGAAAATCAATAGCCTCATTGCTATCTAAAATTTTTGATATAGAAGCATTTTCTGTAAATTGTGATTGATATCCTATTGGATAACCATATCCAAATGCTAATTCAGCTGTTGTTGCACCACTTTCTCCATTGTAATTAGATAGGATTTGTCCTAATCCTCCTCTAGCTTGCCATCCATGAAATCTTCCCGAAATCTTCTCTAAATCTATAATTTCATTAATTCTTACAATTCCAAAAGTTCCTACTCCATCTTCTATTGCTCCTGCAGATTTTAGAGCCTTTTCCATATCTGCATACCAATATTTTTTGTAATCATTAATACCATGTTTAGAGATATACTCTTCTCTTAAATCAATAACTTTTGCTAAAGCAATCATTCCTGCATCAGATACAGGTTTTTTTATGATTTTATAGCTTTTTAAATCTTCTACAATTCTTATTGCTACTGCAAGAGGAGTTGCATCATACATTCTACCATACCCTGCACCTACACCTACTTTACTAAAAAGGTCATCAGCTTTATCTGCTGTTACCTGTTTTCTGTACCCTAAATCTGCAGAACCATATACAAAAAATGTATCATCATTATTTATATATTTATCAAAATTACCATTTAAATATGTATCGTAACTATCCTCAGATTCATCTCCTTTTGTTGAGCCTTTAGAAAAATCACTGTTTGCTGTACCATTTAATCCCCAAGAGTAGGGAGCAGATGTATTTATTGTTTTAAAACTTGCATCTGTATGAGCATTGTAGCTTGTTTGGTCTTGATTACCATCTTCTACAGTTAATTTACCGTTTATGTAAGCCTCTTGATAGCTACCTTCAATTACTTTATAGTCCGTCATCTCAATAGCATATAGTGAGTTTGTTAAAAATATTGTTGCAACAATTGATAAAGATATTTTATTGTTCATTTTTTGTCTCCAATGTTAAATTCACAACATTATAGCCAAAGATAGATTAAAAGTGAAAAATTTAAAAAATAGAAAAAGAGATTTATCTCCCTCTTCTTTTTTGTCTCTTGTCTCCACCATTTCTAGCACTACGATTGTTTGAAACTCTTCTATTTCCTCTTCGTCCTTTTGTAAAACAGCTATCACAAATAGAGAATCTATATGTAAAATCAAGACTCTTTCCACAACGATTACATTTTTTTACAAAATTACCCTGTTTTAGAGATGCCTCTATGTAGTTATTTAATCTAACTCTTGCCTCAATTGCTTTTTGTGTTTCTGAAAAAAGCTTTTCAAATTTAAATGATAGCCAAAGATATAGAGATATCTCTCGTACTCTATCTTCTGCATTTAGCATCATCTCATTTGTTTGAGCAAATTTTGGTAGGTCTCTTGGTGGGATATATTTTACACTCTCTCCTGCTTCTATCTGTTTTATGTATCTATGAAATACAGACTCAATATAGGGTGAAGAGATGGAAGCAGGGGCACATGCTAAGTGGAAACGTGTTTTTAAATCTAAGGTGTATTCATCTACAATAGCTGAAATCTCTAGCATAGAGTCAATATTGGCAGCTACAAAAGGTCCTTCAAACTCCATATTTTCTGCAAAGAAGTTTAGGATAACAGAGAGGTTTTCAGTCTCTAAAATCTCTCCGATTAGCATAACATGTTCTAAACTTGCCATAACTGAAAATGGAAGTTCTAAAGAGGGAAGAGGTTGATGAATCTTAGAGGCAATAGTATCTAATGTTTTTTTATCTAATGCTCCAATATATCCAACCTCTTGAAGTCCATATCGTCCTGCTCTTCCTGAAATCTGTACTACCTCTGTTGGGAGTAGTTCACGTCTTCTCAATCCATCAAATTTATTATCTTTTGAAAAAAGTAGAGTTTTAATTGGTAGATTTAGCCCCATTGCAATTGCATCTGTTGCTACAAGAATTTGAGATTTTCCATCTCTAAATCGTCTAGCCTCTTCTCTTCTTACCTCTGGAGATAGATTTCCGTAGACTACTGAAACTTCATAGTTCTGTGAGAGTTGTTGACGCAATCCAAGTACATCACGGCGAGAGAATGCAATAATGGCTGTTCCTGACTCTATCTCTTTGATAGGAGTTGGGTATGGTAGAACTTCTAGTCTATTTTTTCGTTCAAAGTGGATTACAGTTAACGGCTCTTCTAAATAGTCACAAAGCTTAGTTACAGCATTAAGTGCATCAATAGAGCCTGTGAGTATAACTTTTTTTGCAGGAACTCCAATCAATGCATTTGCCCAAGCCCATCCACGGTCACGGTCATCTATCATCTGTATCTCATCAATTACAGCTACATCTACTTCAACAGAGCCATTCATCATCTCTATTGTTGAGCTTATGTGGGTTGACTCTTCATCAATTATCTCCTCTTCACCTGTGATTAGAGATACTGCAACATCTTTAGATTTTAAATTTTCATACCCCTCTAGTGCCAAGAGTCGTAATGGGGCAAGATAGTACCCTGAATCGGCTTCTTCTAAATCTTTTAGAGCCTCATAGGTTTTTCCCGAGTTGTTAGGCCCCACATGGAAGAATATTTCACGTTTAAGTAATCTAGCCAAAGAAAAAAGATTCTTGAAATCTCGTATTGTTTTAGCTAGTAACTCCTCTTTTCTATTTTTCTCTTTTAAAGGACGTATATAATCCATAAAATGATAAACAATACGACGTTTAATCTTCTCTTTTATTTTTAAATTCATTGATGAGCTTACCTGTGGCTCTATAAATTGTAAAATATATTTATGAATCAGTTCATCTTCTATCTCTAACCCTTTAGATAAAAAGTAGAGTTCATTTTCTATATCTCTAATTGTTTGTTCAAAATATTCTCTAGTCTCACGTTTTATTTTTATTAAATCATCTTCTAAGGGAAGAGTC